>JAFYMA010000126.1 GCA_017556845.1 Clostridia bacterium
GACGCACAAGTATACAACGAGGTGCAAAGTGTTGAGAATTTCAACATCAAAGCTTTATTTACTAAAGAGGGATATTTCAAAAAATGTACTTTGACCTCTCTGCGCGCCGCTGACGAACAAATGCTCAAGGACGGTGACAGTATACGAACCGTTGAGGACGGTGAAAACCGCAACAGCGTTATATTTTTCTCGGATAAAGCGCAGGCATATAAGGCGAAGCTTTCCGATTTCGACAGTACAAAGGCTTCCGCACTTGGAGATTACATTCCGTCAAAGCTGTCATTCGATCAGGGCGAAAAAGCTATATTCATGAAGCTTATTGCAGAAAACTTCGTTCCTAAAAATCTTGTATTCGTTTTTGAAAACGGCAAGGGTGTGAGAATACCTATGGAAAAGTACGAAACAAAAAGCAACCGCAGAAAGCTTACAGGTGCATATAGCTCTGCATCACCGATCGTTGCAATATTTTACGAGGACGAGCCGTTTAATCTCGTGATGGTATCGGATTCAAACCGTGCTATAAACATTTCAACAAAGCTCATTCCCGAAAAAACGACGAGGACAGCGGGCGGCGTTACACTCTTCAATCTGAAAAAGGGTCAGAAGATAGTTTCCGCGTATAAGGACAGCGAATGTCCCTTTGATGCAAGTAAATACAGAAAGATAAAAATACCGGCAACAGCAACTCTGCTTGAAGCATTCGATATTGATGCAAGGCAGATAAGCATTGAATAAGGAGGATAAACAAATGAAGAAAAAAATCATTTCAATTCTCGGATTTTTCATAAGAAACATATCAACAATCGTGCTTTTGTGCATCATTTTCACAGCGTTTGCTTCTGCAGAGGGGAACGTATATACAACGTCGGAGGATCCATTGATCTCCCTTTCATATCTCGATTCTGAATTGATAAGAATAAAAGAAGAGCTGAAAACGGAAATGAAGGCTGAAATTGAAGAAACCGTCCGCGAGGAAATTGCGAAAAATTCCGTGGGCGGAGGCGTTTCAACAGAGGTAGTTTTTACCACGGAATCTTTAAAGGCAGGCCAAAAGGTAATAGCATTGGGAAGTTGCGAATTCATTTTGCTTACAGGCTCACTTAAAGCCGTTTGCCCGACACCCGTACAGAATCTCACTGATAAAACTACCGAATCCTCGATACTTAACGATGGAAGCATAATAAAAAATCACTATATAATCATTCCGAAGGCTGACGGCAGAGGCTTCTGCTGCACTTCAAGCGGCACAGAGGTAATGATCAAAGGCGAATATAAGGTGATCGGATAACCCCAAGGTGTGAATATTCATTTTGACAATGATATTTACACAATGAATTTTAAGTGCATCGTATTTCATTTAGTTTTACATAGACGCATTTGAATTTCAAAAATATTTGTTTTGCCGCAACGTGCGGCGGATTGGAGATTCAGGAGATTTATATGAAAAAGATCCTTTTACGCGCCTTATGCATCGTTTTTGCCGCCTTATTCATCTTGACATTCGTTTTGGCTGCAGTTATCAGCTCAAATGCTGAAGAAAATGCGGTACAGCAAGCAGAAATTGACGAGCTTGATACGGCAAACTCCTATTTCAAGGATGCTGAGCTGTTTTTGCGCGTCGGCATAACGTATTCCGATCTATGTGCTGAGGGTTACAGAATAAGGCCTTCGCACGCACAGCTCGGATTTGACCTTTACAGCACCGAGTATGAGGGCGATTTCAATTTTATATATACAATCAACGATTGCGACGTATTTTTCGCAAAGGGCGGAAACCTTTACAAGCACACCGTTTCCTCTTCAAGCTCAGAATACAGAACCGCTTCTTCTGTAAGCGATGCAACGGTTGGAGGCTATCACATTCTTTTACCGATGTCCTACAACGATTTCAGATCAATGGACGGCGATATTTCCCGCTTGAACGAATCATATCCGGAAAACGTCTTTATTCCTTCGTATATTGACGGAGAATACAGAATACTGTTCGGTACATATTTCACTGAAAAAGCTGCCGCCGAAGCACTTGAAGATGATATGTTCAACCCTCCCGTCATTGATGAAACCGAAAGCTCGGATACAGATATAGAATCTGAAAGCACAACCGAATCGGAATCGGCATCCGATACAGCAACGAATGCCGCAGAAGAAACCGAAACTGCAAGAGATACTTCTTTTGATACGACACAGCAAGATCAGACAGAAACAGAAACGCAGGCTCCGACGGAGGATATGCCGAGCTTTGAATTTGATCTGTCAGGTTCAAGTCTATTAATTCCCGGTGATACCGAGATCGTTTTGCTTGACTATTTAACGGGAGATTTTCTGTTTTATTTTGATACTGACGGCGAATACGGATTCGGATGCTATCCGAATAAAATCGACGGTGACTACAATTATCTTAAAACACCGGACGGATATTACCGCCCCGGAGTATTCGAATTCAAACGCTACAACGGCGATGGAGTTGACGGCATATCAATGATAACGATATCCGAAATCGAAGAGTATGTTGAAAGTGTCGTTCCGTGGGAAATATACACCACTTGGCCCCTTGAAACGATAAAGGCGTTTGCTATTACCGTTCGTACGTTTGCTATTTCAAACATTGTTGATTCCAAGCACGCTAAATACGGCATTGACGTGTGTTCAACCTCAAACTGTCAGGTTTCAAAGGGACATTCCCGTGTTGATGACATTGTCCGCAGAGCAGTTGCGGAAACTAAGGGAATGATACTTACCTGCGATGGCAAAACTGCCGGAGTATCCTATTCAGCTGTTACAGGCGGAAGCATTGCGGCTTCACACCAGGTATGGAATCAGCCCGCGCAAAAATATCTTATAGGGCAGTTTACACCGTGGGAAAGATATGAAACTCATAAATACGGCAACTGGCAATTTGAAGCAACTCCCGAAAAGCTTTGCAAAACGTTGCGTAATGACGGTTTTACGCAATTCAAGGATGCGATTGCCGACGTTGAAATATTGGAGCTGTGTGAAAATTCCTCTTACGTATATAAAATACGCGTTACTGATATTCACGGTACATCAGCAGTCATAGTTCGTTCAAGAAACGTATATCACGCTCTTGAGGACTATCTGTACGCCGCCAATTTCGTAATAATGCGTGACGGCGTAATTGATGACGGCACAGGAGAAAAAACGGGCATATACGTAATGACCGAAAACGGCTTGCAGATGATACCAAAAAACGAAGAAATAAGCGTTATAACGGCTACGGGAATAAAAACGTCTTCCCTGCCTAATATTCTGTCAGTACAGACATCTTCCGGTGCAGTGTCACTTGATGTATTGAACGAAGCGAAGAACTTCGTTGATGATGCGGTAAACGCTTCGAATTCAAAAAGTAATTTTATATTCATTGGTAAAGGTAACGGACACGGTGCGGGAATGTCTCAGCTTGGAATCCGTGATCTTGCGGAGCTTGGTTATAAATGCGATGAAATACTTTATAAATATTTCCCTTATACCGTAGTTATGCACTACAATGAA
>JAFYMA010000127.1 GCA_017556845.1 Clostridia bacterium
ACGCGCGGGATACCGTGCAAAATTCAGCTTCTGCATAAACTACGGCACACTCACCTCGGATAGCAATGATACTTATATGGGCGGTATACTCGGATATACCGACAGCGAGCTTTTCG
Organism: Clostridia bacterium; assembly: GCA_017556845.1. Taxonomy (GTDB): domain Bacteria; phylum Bacillota; class Clostridia; order Oscillospirales; family CAG-272; genus RGIG7213. The sequence goes on from JAFYMA010000127.1 coordinate 117, forward strand.
GCGGTATGGAAAAGTGCATAAACGTCGGAAAAGTGAAAACGTCGTTTATCCTGCAGACTCCGACGGCGGCAGGCTCTGTCATAGGCTATGCGTCAAATATGCCTTACGGATGTGTAAAGGAATGCTTTTATATGACGACGTCTGTTAATAACGAAAGAGCCGTCGGTATGCTTGACGGCGTATCCTGCCAGCCGGGCTCTTATGCAAGCGGTATGATGCCTGCTCCCGAATTTGCTATGAACAACGGTCAGATAACGTATTCGATGAGTATAGGTATGATAGAGCCCGTATACGTTCAGACGCTCGGTAAGGATCCGTATCCCGTATTCGTCGGCCTGCCCGTGTATCTGTGCAGTAAGTACGGATGCAGCGGACAGGAGCTTGGAGTCGTATATTCCAACTACTACAACGGAAACGAATACAACGTGCATACGTTTGACGATGAAACGCATAAGTGCGATGAGTGCGGCAAGCACATAAACGAAATATACGTTATGGGCGACGCCAACGACGACGGAATAGTGAATACGAAGGATATTATAAGACTTAAGGCATACCTGAACGGTATGTATAAGGAGCTGTACTTCTATCAGTCCGACGTTGATTTCAGCGGCACGGTAGACGAAAACGATCTGAGCATCGTTATATCCATGGTAACCGAATAATGTTTAACGCCGACGGTGAAGAGCCGTCGGCGTTTTTGCTTTGTGATGTTGCACTTCGTGCAATGATGTATTGCACCTATGGTGCAAAATGATGTTGCACTTCGTGCAATGATGTATTGCACCTGCGGTGCAAAGTGATGTTGCCTTCGGCAGTGATGTATTGCACCTATGGTGCAAAGTGATGTTGCACTTCGTGCAATGATGTATTGCACCTATGGTGCAAAGTGATGTTGCACTTCGTGCAATGATGTATTGCACCTATGGTGCAAAGTGATGTTGCACTTCGTGCAATGATATATGCCCTCTCACCCGCTGGCGCGGGAGCTCTCCCAAAGGGCGAGCCGATTTGTGAACCCAGTGGGTTATTTGGGTTCGTTTGGGATAGTGATACTTGATACTGATTCTTATTCTGAGTCTGAGTCTGTATATGGCTCTGTAAATGGATGCGTGAGCCGAGGGGGAGAATGTGGAAAAGTCGGAGTTTTCCACAAGGTTTTCCACAACCTTTTCCACATTGCGAGGCAGAGTGTCTGCAAAGCGCAAGAACAAATGTTCGGTTTTGTATTGACTTTTCTCTCGTTTTGTGGTATAATATATGCAAGTAATCAAAACGGGAGGACGAATGGCAAAAAGCTCATTTGTATTATATACACGGTATATGCCGCTGCTTGACAGCCTTAACGATAAGGAGCTTGCAAGCCTTATGCGCGCGGTATTCAGATATGCCTCTGACGGCAGCGAGCCGAAGCTCAGAACGAAGGCGGAGCGTATTGCCTTCGCCGTAATAAAGGAGCAGCTTGACTACGATCTTGAAAAATACGAAAGGATCGTTGAGCGTAACAGAGAAAACGGAAAAAAGCATACCTCTGCAAAGGCTGAGATTGTGCAGAACGACGATCCCAAGACGGGAAATGACGGGGATATGCGCCGTCCTTCACCGCAAAGAACGTCGTTTACAAGATCTTCATCCCCGTCTGAAATATTCGGCAAGGAGATGTTTAAAAGCGACGGTATATTCGGCTTTAAAAGCGTATACGGCACGGATATGCAACGAACGTATAAGGGCGGGTAGCCTGCCTTGTTCAAAGATTTGATACAAAATTCCAACCGCCGTTGGTGGAATAATTCTTCTTTTTGATATATAATACCCTTATTACGTTAAAATAAATGAGGTATTTCAATGAAAAATATATTCAGATCGGCACTTTGCATCGCTCTTTGCGTACCGTTGCTGACGTCGCTTTGCGCCTGCGCGTCACTTAAAAGACTGTTCGGTGATTACGCCTTACAGTTAGGCTCGGTAACGATGGACGAGGAGATATACGCGTACTATATGTCCTGCTACCGTCCTTATTGGATATACACCTTCGGTGAGGACGATACAGAGCAGTTCTGGTCTTCGTCGTCAAACGGCATAACCGTCAGCGATTATTTGCAGGACGTATCGCTTACCGCCATAAAATCAAAGCTCGTTGCCGAATATCTGTTTTCGGAGTATCATCTGACGCTCAGCGATGAAAAAAAGGCTGAGGTAGAGGCTGTTATCGACGGTCTTTTGCTCGGTATAGGCGGCAGAGAGGAATTTGAAAAGGACGAGCCTATGAAGCAGCTCGGTCTTACCCTTGACGATATGTACGATGTATTCATAGCAGATGCAAAATCCGCCGCCGTTCAGGATTATCTTTACGGCGAGACGGGCAAGGAGATAGTCACGAAGGACGACAGAGATACGTATTACAGCAACAACTACTACCGCTACAAGCACTTATATATAATGGACGTTGACTACGTCCGTGACGAAAACGGCAAAATAGTATTTGATTCGGAGGGATATGCAAAATGGCAGGAGATCTCCGACGAGAGATGGGATGAAAAATTCACCCACGCACAGAGCCTTTTGCAAAGAGCTCAGAACGGCGAGGATTTTGACGATCTCATTATAGAAAACACCGAGGAGCTCGGATTTGAAAAGTATTTATACGGCCACTATTTCAACAAGCAAGCCGTATCGTCAAGCACGTATTTTTCGGCTATATCCGATCAGGTTATGAAAATGGCTGAAAACGAGGTACAGCTCATCCGCTCGGAGTACGGTCTGCACCTGCTTTTGCGCCTGCCGCTTGATGCTGACGGCTATAAGCACACGGAAAACGGTGACGATTTCAAGAATTTCGACGAATACGTTGAGGAAGAAAAGTTCAAAACGAAGCTGCAGGGCTATTTTGATGAAATAAAGGTCAACGAAAAGGTAATAAACAAATACCGAATTGACCAGGTGCCTTACAGCGAATCGTGGACGTATCTGTTCTGATGAGGGGATAATATGAAAAAAACAGCTTGTCTTTTGCTCGTTATATGCCTTTTATTGCCCGTATTTTCCGCATGCTCCGGCAAAAACGAGCCGTTCGTTATGAGCTTCGAGGGCTACGGCATTACCGAAAAGCAATATAACTATTGGCTTTCGTACTACAAGACTACGTTTTATTCCGCCCTTGAGGATTACGCACAGACGGGCGAGGAATACACAGAGCAGTTCTGGCTTACGGAAACGGAAGACGGCGTATTGTGGGATCTTACACGAGTAAAGGCAGAGGACTATATGAAAAAGCTCGTTATCAGCCTTTATCTGTTCGATCATTACGGCCTTGGAAGCATTGACGGGGCAAAGGAGCAGATAAAAATATCCGTTGACGAATGTATTGCCGACGATATTGCCGCAATAGGCGCACGCTCAAGGCTGAACGAGGCGTTGAGCGCGTATAAAATGAACGTATCCGATCTTAAGGATATGTATGAGATCGAGATAAAAAGAGGTATGCTTGAGGAATATCTGTACGGAAGCGAGGGCAAAACACCCTTGACGGACGAGGATAAGGAAGCGTACTATAACGAAACGTACTGCCGTGTAAAGCACGTTCTTATAAACACCGTTGACAAATACGTGCTTGACGATGACGGTGAAAGGATAATCGACCCGTCAACCGGCTATTATAAAACGGAAAAGCTGACGGATGCGGAAAAGGATCAAAAGAAGGCTCTTGCGTCTGATGTTCTTCAGAAGGCTGAAAACGGCGAGGATTTTGAAGAGCTGATAAAGCAGTACAACGAGGACGAGGGAATGACGTACTACACCGACGGCTATTTCCTTACGGAAAGCTCCGCGTACGAAAAAGCGTTTTTGGATGCCGCCCTTGAATTGCAGGCAGGACAGATAAAAAGCGTTGAAAGCGCCTACGGAATACACATAATAAAAAAATACGCTCTTGAAAAGGGAGCGTATTTGAAGGATATAAATAAAAATTTCTTTTCGGAGCTTGAAAAGGACGCACTTGCCGACAAAAAGGAAAAAATGTTCTCTCAGTACAGCGTTGAAATGCTCCGCACGCTCGATCAGGGTGCGTTCAGTCAGTGTCCTTTGATGGATAAGTCCCTTATCTGACCGTTCGGAGAATAAAAACGAGCACGGCGAGAAGTATTATGACCGCCAGAACCGTGAGGAAAAGCGGGATCGAATACGCATTATCCGATTCGGAAGCCGTATTTCTTGTATTCATCGCGTTTTCCTGCGTTGAAGGATGCTCCATATTGTGATTTTGTATATTGTTACCGAGCGATGCTGCGGCAAAAACAGACAGCAGTATTGCAAGGCAGGCAAAAAGACTTAAAAATTTAAACATCGTATTTAAAGCGGATAAAACAGGAATTATCCGTATTGTATGCAATCAAGGGAGATATTATGCAAACGAAGCGTTTTACGAAAAACGACAGCGGATTTATATGCGCAAACTGCAAAGCAGAGGTATCTGCTCTCGGATACACGTCAAGAAATCACTGCCCCGTGTGCTTATGCTCCTTACACCTTGACGTAAGCCCAGGCGACAGACTTTCCGAATGCGGCGGCGTAATGCGCCCCGTTTCCGTCTGCCCCGACAGCAAAAAGGGCTATATCATAACGCATAAATGCGACAAGTGCGGCAAGGTAGGAACGAACAAAGCGGCGCACGATGACGACGTTGACCTGCTTATCGCCTTGACTGTAAACCAAAATTGGTAATATCTTTCTGCTTTATCGAAAATTACGGCTATTTCCTTGACAAAACGAGCGTTTTGTGCTAACATATATTCAGAAAGAGCCGTTTGAAAGGGAGATCTTATGGAAAACGTCAGAATAATTCTTTCAACCTCCCTCAAGGGCGGAGTCGGCAAGTCAACCGTTGCCTCAAACGTTGCCTATCAGCTTGCCCTGCTCGGCAAACGCGTTCTTATCTGCGATCTTGATTTTGACGTAAGATCGCTCGATCTTATACTCGGCTGTGAGGACAGCGTGGTATTTGATATTTCCGACGTTCTGTCGGGCAGAGTGCCTTACGGTAAGGCAAGAATACAGTGCAGAAGCGATTGCGACCTTTACTTTCTTTCCGCACCGAGCAGATGTGAAAATGCTTTTTCAAACGGCGATCTTGACCGTCTTATAAAGGACGCGTGCGAGTACGACGGGCTTGATTATATAATATTCGACACTCCCGGATCTGACGGTGAAACGCTGAAATACGCATTACACTGCGCAAGCGAATCCTGGGTGATCGCAAGCCATACGCCCGCATCGCTCAGGGGGGCGCAAAAAAGCGCCGAGCTGTGCTACGAGCACGGCGTAACTCCCCGTCTTATCGTAAACAGCTTCGATTACGAATCGGTCAAAAACAGTAAAAGATCCGGTATAAACGATATTATCGACAAAACGAGCGTACCGCTTTTAGGCGTAGTTCCTTACGACAGACATCTGTTTTTTGCCCAGGAAAGAGGCATACTTGCATCAGACAGAGATTTTATATCTCAAAGAGCGTTCTTTAATATTGCCAAAAGGCTCGTTGCGGACACAACGGGCGAAAGATATATCCCGATACTTAAGGGAATAAAGACGGTACGAAGGAAAAGAATATTGACAAGATAAGGAGAAGACAATGGAAATAGCAATAATGGCTCATGACAAAAGGAAGGAATTGATGGCCCAGCTTTGTATTGCTTACTGCGGTATTCTCAGTAAGCACAAGCTCTGCGCTACGAGCGTAACGGGTAAATATATATCCGATGCAACGGGCTTACAGATAGAAAGACTGCTTTCGGGCTGTCAGGGCGGCGAGCATCAGATCGCATCGCGCATAGCGTACAACGAGATCGACGTCGTGCTTTATTTCCGTGATACAGCTCCGTGCAGCAACTGTGACGATGCGCTTGACATTATCCGTCTGTGCGATCTTCACAACGTGCCGATAGCAACGAACATCGCAACGGCAGAGGTGCTTATATGTGCCCTTGAACGAGGCGATCTTGACTGGCGCGAGATAGTAAATCCCCGCTCGGACTATAACCAAAAAAAGAAAAGATAATTACATTGGATAAACGGATGCGTGATGCCTATAAAACAGCATCATTGCGTTTGTTCAGCAAGGAAGCCGTGCTTTTGACGCCGTACAGAGAATTCCCCGTATGCTGAGAGGGGAAGGGAGAAAGAAGCAATGAGTACCGACCTTGCTTATCCACCGCAGGAAATGGCGGTGCGTGTGACTTGCGTTACAGAGTTATAAGAGCTATAAATATCGGGTGGAACCGCGGTTTCGACCGCCCCGAGAAAATGCGTTCAGGCTTTTGAGCGTGTTTTCCCGAGGCGGTCTTATTTTTTCCGCATTTTTCCGATGGTGAAAGGAAATTAAAAAAATGAAAAACTACAAGGTATTGCTTATCATAACGCTTGGTGTTATGCTGGCACTTATCGGCGGTCTTGTTGCCGTTCAGCTTTTATCGCCGCCGTACCCCGTGCCGTCCTCGTCATATACACAGCGTAAGGCTGAAAACGCCGTTCAGCATTATCAGCTTTCATCGTATGAAGCCGACGAAAACGGCAAAATACCGCTTGAATTGTTCAGCGTTACCGTTGAGGTGTCAAACTACGCAAAGTCGGGCAAAAACGGCTACACGTCGTACTTTTACGCCATGGACAGATACGGCAAGCTCGAATGTTATACCTCGGACGGCAAGGAGGTAACGCTTGATGGGGAGAAAATGAGCCTTGAAGAAAGGGCATCAGCCATCGAAGGACTCAGAGAAGAATTCGATACGTACAAAAGAATACTTTCAAACCTTAAATACGACGTTCCGACGGAGGACGGAGTTATAAAGGTATACCTTAATTGCAGCTACGGGCCGTATCTTAAGGAGTATTCGGTGCAGGAGTTTGAAAAATGCTCCTTGTACAAGTCATTTGAAGCGTTCGGTATGGAATGACGTTCCGACATATCAAAAGGTAATATATTTTTAAAGGAGTAATATACAATGTTCAACGTAAAATTTTCACAAGGACAGATATTTGAATCTGAT
>JAFYMA010000128.1 GCA_017556845.1 Clostridia bacterium
AGATTAGCCATTCTTACCTGGTTATTACCGATGATAGACATATTATCAACGAATTGACGCATTTCGGGATGATTGTTCCATACATCCTCACAGAAACGGCGGTTTATCTCGCATATGATACCGTAGATTCTGGGCAATCTCAGCTTGAAGATACCCTCGCCCCACGTTTCAAGCGCTTCCGGCATTACGGTGTGGTTTGTATAAGAAACGGTTTTTGTAACTATATCCCACGCTGTATCCCAATCGTACGCACATTCGTCAAGCAGAATACGCATAAGCTCGGGCACACAAAGTGCAGGGTGAGTATCGTTTATATGAATAGCTACCTTTTCTGCCAGATTATCGAGCGTATGGTACTGAGAAAGATGCTCGTTCAGTATGCACTGCAACGATGCGGAAACGAGAACATACTGCTGGGTCAGACGGAGCTGCTTACCTTCATAATGGTTATCAGAGGGATAAAGCACCTTTGAAATTACTTCAGCGTTCGTATTTTCCTCCAACGCTCTTACGTACTGGCCCTGTGAAAACAGCTTCATATCAAATTTTGAAATGTCCTGAGCCTTCCATAAGCGAAGTATATTTACAGCCTTGCTGTCAGCACCCGATATCATCATATCGTACGGTACTGCTCTCACCTCTTCGCAGTCTACGTGGTCAACGAGCATTTTTCCGTTGTGCCAGTATTCCTTTACCGTGCCTCCGAATTTTACGGTATAGGCAAGGTCGGAGCGGCGGACGAGCCAGCTTTCACCTGAGGGAAGCCAAACGTCGGGAAGCTCAAACTGCTCACCGTCAACTATCTTCTGCTTGAAAAGACCGAAGTCGTAGCATATTGAATAACCGTATGCAGGGTAGTCCTGTGAGGTGAGTCCGTCCATAAAGCAAGCGGCAAGTCTGCCAAGACCGCCGTTACCGAGTCCCGGATCATCCTCGTGCTTTATGAAGTTTTCCAAAGAAAATCCGAAGCTCTTCAATACTCGGTTATAATCGTTATAAAGTCCGAGATTAAGCAGATTGTTGCGCAGAGACGGACCGATAAGGAACTCCATGCACATATAATAAATACGCTTTGCAGACTTGTTTTTTACTTCCTGTTCAAATTCTGCATTCTTCTGCATAAGAATATCTCTTATAGTCAGAAGAGTTGCGTTATACATCTGATCGTCGAGTGCCAATTCCGGAGTTGTTCCGAAATTTCGTGAAAGCTTGTCCGTGATGCTCTTTTTGATTTCAAGTTCTCTGTTTGTTGCCATAGATAATACGTTTTCCTCTTTACTTTAATAATTCATTATATATTTCTATATATTTTTCGGCGGACACTCCCCATGAGAAGTCTCTGCGCATGATCTTTTTAACAAGTGCGTTACGCTTTGCTTCGTCGCGGTAAAGGCTTACGGCAAGACGTAAGGTATACATCATATCGTGTGCGTTATAATTTGCAAACGTAAATCCGTCGCCCTCAAACGTACCGTCGTCATGCTCGATATACGGCTTTATTGAATCGTACAGACCGCCCGTTTCTCTTACTACGGGAATTGCGCCGTAGCGTGAGGCGATCATCTGCGACAGACCGCACGGTTCTGTCTTTGACGGCATGAGAAATACGTCGCTTGATGCGTATATTTTCTTTGAAAGCTCCTTGTTATACAGCAAAAGCGTACGTACCTTATCGGGAAATCTTCCTTCAAGTCCCTTGAAGAATTCCTCGTACTCGTAATCACCCTTGCCGAGTATGACGAGTTGAACGTCATCGCACATTACCTCGTCAATGACAGCCTTTACAAGATCAAGCCCCTTTTGCTCCGTAAGTCTTGATATTATTGATATCATAGGCGCGTCAGCTCTTACAGGTAAGCCCAAGGACGCCTGAAGCTCCGCTTTGTTATCGCTTTTTCTTGCAATTGAGCGCCAAGTGTAGTTTTTGGCGATGCAATCGTCCGTTTTTGGATCATAATACGTCATGTCTATGCCGTTCAGAACGCCCTTTGTTTTGCAAGAATACAAACGAGTGATATATTCAAGCCCGTGGGCATAAATTGATGACTGTATTTCATCGGCGTATTTTTCACTTACGGTCATAAGTGTGTCACAGCATACGATTGCACCCTTCATAAGATTGATGCAGCCGTTATATTCAAGGATCTCACGCTCCTTGTTGCCAAGGCCGAACACGTCCTCCAATATATCAAAGCTGTATTTGCCTTGAAATGCAATGTTGTGTATTGAAAATACGGTTTTTACCTTTCTGTAACGCTCGTCGTGAGAATAAAGCGTTTTCAGGTAAACGATCGACAGGGCGCTTTGCCAGTCGTTAGCGTGAAGAACGTCAGGGAAGAAGTCTATCTTGTCCATGAGGGCGACAACGGCTGCGGAGAAATACGCAAAGCGTTCTCCGTCATCAAAATGACCGTAAAGCCCGTCGCGCTTGAAATAGTATTCGTTATCCAGAAAATAATAGGTAACGTTTTCAAGATTATAGCTGTATATTCCTGCGTACTGCTTTCTCCAGGAAAGATCTACCGCAAATTCGCAAACCTTCGTCATATTCTTGCGATAATGCTCGGATACCGCACCGTAAAGAGGCAGTATTACACGCACATCGCATTGGGGCTCTGCTTTTTTGACAGCTATGGGCAGTGAGCCGATAACATCGCCCAATCCCCCGGAGGAGATAAAGGGCAATGCTTCTGTGGCTACGTATAATATCTTGTTCATATTAGTATTTACCGATCCTTTGTTTTATATCAATTTTATATCATTATTGACTTTTCTGCAAAAAACGGCTTCGTTTCGTGACCTGAAAGAACTCTGCCGTCTCTTACGACGACGTTCTTGTCAAGTATTGCACAGTTGAGCACAACGTTTTCACCTATCTGGCAATCCTGCATTACGATAGAGTTTCTCACGGTCGTGCCCTTGCTGATCTTAACACCGCGGAATATGATCGAGTTTTCAACGGTTCCTTCGATATTGCATCCGTCGGCAATAAGAGAATTTTTAACAGATGAATCGCTGCCGTATACGGTAGGCGCTGAGTTTCTTACCTTTGTAAGCACGGGTCTGTCCTTGTCACCGAAAAGGGCGTGGCGAACGTCGGGCTTCAGCAGCTCCATAGAGCAGGAGTAATACTCGGAAAGCGATGATACGCAAGCAAAATAACCGTCGTACCTGTATGTTCTGATATTGTAACGGTTGATGTTCTTTGCGATAACGTCAGAATTGAAGCTCGTATATCCGTGAGCCTTGGAATCGTGTATTACCGAGTGCAGAAACTCTCTTTTCATTACCATAATGTTAAGGCTTATATCGTGAGTACCGGATTTATCGTTGGGATAAACGAAAATATCGGTAGCTCTGCCATATTCGTCTGAGGAAAGTATAACGTTCTTTTTATATGCGTCCGGGGTAAGTGTGACGTTCTTTACCGCTATCGTAATATCAGCATTCGTCTGAGCGTGAGCGTCTATAAGATCACGCAGATCGATGTTGCAAATTACGTCGCAGTCTGACATTATAACGTAGTCTTCCTTGCATCTTTCAAGAAAATGACCGCAGTCCATAAGACCCGAAAGACGTGTTGTGAATCCAAGATTTACAGTGTTTGCAAATGCGGTTATGTGCGGGGGGAGTATTTTGATACCGCCCGCTCTCGTAGCGAGGTCCCAGTCCTTACCGGTTCCGATATGGTCCATAAGGGATTGATAGTTGTACTGTGTAATAACTCCTACCTTTTGTATTCCCGAGTTTGCCATGTTTGAAAGGGCAAAATCTATAAAACGGTAACGGCAGCCGTAAGGAACGGAAGCCATCGTACGTATCTGAGTTAACTCAGGTATGTTCTTATCGTGAACGTTGGAAAAAATAATACCTACTGCAGACATATTATTTTACCTCCTTTAAGAGTTCTTTCAACGCAGGTTCGTTTATCATAGCGCCGGCGGGAACGGTTATTCCGTCGGGAATGGCAAGATCGCTTCCTACGAGCGTTATTTTGCCGTTGCTCTTGTCAGCACCTATATGACATCCGCAACCGACCGTGGTGTTGCCGTCCATAACGGTGTATTCAACAACAGAGCCTGCTTTTATAACAGTACCCTCCATAATAACACTGTCTTTTACGATAGCGCCTGCTTCAACCGTAACGCTGTTCGAAAGTATGGAGTTTTCTACCTGACCGTATATTTCGCAGCCCTCGGTTATCAGCGAATTTTTGATTATAGCACCGCTTCCGGTGTAGTGCGGCGGCTGTGTAGCGTTACGGGAGAATATTCTCCAGGACGGCTCCTTGAGATTGAATACGGGCTTTTCGCCGATAAGGTCCATATTTGCTTCCCAAAGGCTCGATATCGTTCCGACGTCCTTCCAGTATCCGCTGAAGGGATACGCATACATACGCTCGCCGCCTGCAAGCATTGAGGGGATTATATTTTTTCCGAAATCCTTAGACGATGAAGGATCAGCTTCATCAGCCATAAGATAATCAAACAGCTTTTGCTTGCTGAATATGTAAATACCCATAGAAGCCTTCGTGCTCTTGGGATTTTTCGGCTTTTCTTCAAATTGGTATATCGAGCCGTCCTCGTTAGTGTTCATTATGCCGAAGCGGCTTGCTTCTTCTATCGGTACGTCTATTACGGCGATAGTGCAGTCAGCTTCCATTTTCTTATGGTAATCAAGCATTGCGCTGTAATCCATTTTATAAATATGGTCGCCCGAGAGTATGAGCACGTAGTCAGGGTCGTATCTTTTGATGAAGTCTATGTTCTGATATATAGCGTTTGCAGTACCGCTGTACCAGTCTGCACCCTGTTGACGCTGATACGGCGGCAGTACCATTGCTCCGCCGTAGGTCTTGTCAAGGTCCCACGGTTGACCGTTACCGATATATTCGTTGAGAACAAGGGGTTGGTATTGGGTGAGAACGCCTACAGTGTCGATGCCGGAGTTTACGCAGTTGGAAAGGGTAAAATCAATGATACGGTATTTTCCGCCGAATACAACGGCGGGCTTTGCGGTTTTTTCCGTAAGTGTGTAAAGTCTGCTGCCTTGACCGCCTGCCAGCAGCATAGCAACACATTCCTTTTTCTTAAACATTCGTATGCTCCTTTATATTTTAAAAAATTAATCCGTAATAGCAATATCGGCTTTTTCGAATATTACCGCCGAAAGAGCCGGCAGATCAATGTTGATACGGTACGGAAGCTTGTCACATTCGTATTCGTATGCTGTAACTTCACCGCACCGTCTTCCTTTTCCGCCGAATTTCTCGCTGTCAGTGTTGAATACATCGCGCCATACTCCGCTTTCCGGCACTCCTATCGGCATACCGTGTTTATCCTCAGCGGAGAAATTCATAACACACAGAAGCTTTTTGGCGTCAAATCCCTGACGGGTGAATACTACGGTGTTGCCGTCAGCGTCGTCTGCTCTTATCCAAGTAAATCCGTCCCAGCTCGTGTCGATCTGCCAAAGCTGTCTGTGGCAAAGATAAAAATCGTTGAGCTGTGATGTGAAGTACTGAAGCGTTCTGTGCTTGGGAAAATCAAGCATAAACCATTCAAGAGATCTGTCCTGATCCCATTCGCTGAACTGACCGTATTCCGCACCCATAAACGTGAGCTTTTTGCCCGGGTGGCACATCATATACGTCATAAATAAGCGAGTGCCGTCGAACTTCTGCTCATACGAGCCGTGCATTTTATTTATGAGAGAGCCTTTTCCGTGAACGACCTCGTCATGCGAGATCGGCAAAATAAATCTTTCGGAAAAGGAATACATCATTGAAAAGTTAATATTTTTGTGGTGATATCGTCTGAAGAACGGGTCTTTTCTTACGTAAGCGGTTATATCGTTCATCCACCCCATATTCCATTTGAACGTAAATCCGAGACCGCCGTCCTGAACGGATCTTGTTATCATGGGCCAAGACGTCGATTCCTCTGCGGCTGTTATGCAATCGGGAAATCTTTCCTTTATCGCAGTGTTCAGCTTTTTGAAAAATGCGATGGATTCGTAATTCTTATTAGATCCGTCAAAGGCGGGAGTCCATTCACCGGGAGCGCGGTCGTAGTCAAGATACAGCATAGCCGCAACGGCGTCTACCCTCAATCCGTCAACGTGATACTCCTTTAACCAGTAAAGCGCGTTTGAAACGAGAAACGACTGTACTTCCTCGCGGCCTACGTCAAAAAATCTCGTGCCCCAAACCTTGTGCTCCATACGGTCACGTCCCTGATATTCGTACAGCGGCGAGCCGTCAAATTCATACAATCCGTGCTCGTTCTTTGGAAAATGAGCGGGAACCCAGTCCATTATAACGCCTATGCCGTATTCGTGCATCTTATTTACAAAATACATAAACATTTCAGGCGTGCCGAAACGTGAGGTGGGAGAATAAAATCCACATACCTGATAACCCCACGAGCCGTCGTACGGATGCTCGGAAACGGGCAGAAGCTCAATGTGCGTGTAACCCATCTGCTTTACATACGGGGCAAGCTCATCGGCTATTTCGATATACGACATATACGAGTTATCATCGTGTCTTTTCCATGATCCCAAATGTAGTTCGTATATGTTTATCGGCAACGGATATTCACCGTTCTGCATTACCTTTTTTCTGTATGCAAGCCAATCTTTGTCGTTCCATTTGAAATCGGGAAGAGAATAAACGTATGACGCCGTTTCAAGCATAGTGCCCGAATAAAAGGCGTAAGGGTCAGCCTTGTATATATCTCTGGATCCTCGTTTGATCTTGTATTTATATTTTATGCGTTCACCGTCGGGAATATTAACCGTGCATTGCCATATACCTCGCTCGGTTATTCTTGCCATAGGACAGCTTTCGTCCCAATTATTGAAATCACCGACAACGTATACCGAATCGGCGTTAGGCGCCCATACGCGGAAAACGGTTTCGCCGTTTGGCTCCTTATTACAGCCGAGATATCTGTAGCTCTCAAAATTCGTGCCCTGATGGAAAAGATACGGAGCTAAAGAGTTGTCGTTCTGAAGCATTTGATCCACTCCTTTTTGATATTAGAAACGTGTACAAAAATTATATACGTTGTTATTATAATATATCTTTGCGCAAAATACAAGTCCTAAACAGATATTTTTTGAGTTTAACTATAATTTTGAGATGTGCACCGGACATTTGCACAAAATCTATTGACAAAACTCAACGGAAAGTGTATATTATTAGGTGGTTTAATTTTTATTTTTGATGCGAGGATAGTAATAAAATGGACAAAAAGATCAAACTTTCACCGTCTATTCTGTCGGCAAACTTCTGCAATTTGCTTGACGATGTGAAAAAGACGGAGCAGGCAGGTGCAGAATATCTGCATATTGACGTTATGGACGGCATTTTTGTGCCTAATATTTCATTTGGAAAGATAGTTCCCGAAACACTCAGAAAGCATTCAAATCAGGTTTTCGACGTACACCTGATGATCGTCGATCCTATGCGCTATATAGATGATTTCGCAAAAGCGGGTGCTGACATTATAACGATACATCACGAAGCGTGCCACGAGAGAATAAAGGTGCTTGAATACATACGCTCACTCGGCATAAAGCCGTGTATTTCAATTAAGCCCGACACAAACCCCGCTGTTCTGGAAGGATATCTGCCGTACGTTGATATGGTGCTTATTATGTCAGTTCAGCCCGGATTCGGCGGACAGAAGTTCATTCCTTCGGCTATCGAAAGCTGTAAGGTAGCACGCGATCTTATCAAAAAGTCCGGCAGAGATATTGATATAGAGGTCGACGGAGGACTTTATACCTATAACGTGGATCTCGTTACCAAAGCGGGCGCAAACGTCATCGTTGCAGGCTCATCTATATTCGGAGCGGATGATATTCCTCTTGCTGTTAAAGAGATGACGAAGCGCGCAGAGGAAACGTTTGTCTGGTAAGTTTTCCGAAACTTTGTATTGTGTTAACAACTAAATTTTCGTTTTGTATTGACTTTTTGGATATAATCGTTTATAATTCACATTAGGCACAGATGAAAGGAGAATATCTGTATGAAAAAAATTTTTGCTGTTATTTTGACGGCAGTGCTTGCTGTCAGTTGCGCTGTAACATCATTCGGCGCTATTGAAGTTCAGCGTAACGTTGAACCCGAAACTGACATTATCGGTTTTGATGTAAATTACATTTCTGATGCACCCAAAATGGATGGTAAGATCGACGAAGGCGAATATTACAAGGTAAACTTCGGCAATGTCGATGATTATTTCAGCTATATGATCGGTGCAAATCTTTTCGAGACTACCACAACGTTCGAGGATATGAAAAAGTTCCTTCAGGAAGAGGTTGAGGTATACACGGCTTGGCACGGTAATTACTTCTATCTTGCAATAAGATCACACGCAGGCAAGGCAGAGTATAACTGTTCATTGACAGGCGATGAGGTTTATATGTTCCGCGCTTGGTGCTTGCAGATGGCTATCACCGATATGGATGCCGTAGGTACAGACAGAGCTGAGATCGGTGTGGGCTATGATCCCAACGGCGGAATGCTTTCCTATACGAAGTGGGGCGATAGAAAGAATATCAGCCTTACTGCTGAGCAGGATTTCGGTACTAACTGGGATAAGGATGCTGAGCAGGTAACTTATGAGCTTCGCGTAAATCTCGGTACAGTGCTTGGTGAAAAGCCCGAAAACGACGCTAACTTCCGTATGGGCTTCTGTCTTTGCATGGGTGACGGCGACAAGACGACCGACGATATGCAGAAGCAGATAGAATACGGCTTCGGTATTGCTTGCGAAAAGATAGTTAAGAACCTTACCATTCTCACGCTTGCAGGTAAGCCCGCAGGTGTAGAAGACGGTGATGATGTAACAACGGCTCCCGAAGATGACGTTCCTGCAGAAGAAGAGCAGGAAGGCTTCTCAGCTGCTGACCGCTTTGACAAGGCAGGAGCGGCTGCAATATTTGACAAGACAAACGGTTCTGTTGAAGCTAAGGATATGGACGAGAACGGTGAAAAGTTCGTAAGACTTACAGTAACAGGCAAGGATCCCATAATCGGTTCTTCAGATCTTACACAGGGTCTTAATATGGATGACAAGGGACTTTACGTTGCAGTTAAGTACCGCACGAGCAGCCAGAAGAGCAACCTCTTGGCGATCAACTATACAAACTCTCTCAGTCCTACTCTTGACAGAGCAAACGATTACGATCCCGGTTACGGTATGGGTAATGACGGTCAGTGGCATACAATAGTATTCGATATGTCCAGCGAAGCAAACTGGTCTCAGTTTATAACGGAGTTCTATCTCTGCCCCTTTAACGACACTACTGAGGATGTTACGGGTGAGTACGTTGATATCCAGTG
>JAFYMA010000129.1 GCA_017556845.1 Clostridia bacterium
ATCTTACAGCAGGGAATAAAAGAAGATATAAAAAGTGAAATGAACGGTATAATTTTAAAAAGAAAAGAAAAACAGCCGTTGAATTATCCGAGCGCCGGATCCGCCTTCAAGCGTTATCCGGGTAAATATACCGCCAAAATGATCGACGAGGCAGGCCTCAAGGGCTTTGCCTGCGGCGGTGCACAGGTATCGGTCAAGCACGCTGGATTTATCGTCAATACGGGAAATGCTACTTGCGGTGACGTGGAAGCGCTTGTCGATATTATAAAGAAGAGGATTGAAGACAGAGAAGGTATACAGATCGAATGTGAGATTCGATTTGTCAAGTGAGGTAGCAATGTCATTTTCTTCGGATACGAAAACACAGCTTGCTACGATTGAGATCTCAAAAAAATGCTGTAAGCGTTCTTTACTCGCAGGAATGCTTATGTTCTCAAACGTTTTTCAGTCAGATAAGATAAAGCTGATAACTGAAAACGAAAATGTAGCAGAGTTATATAAATCACTCTTATCTGAGCTTTATAACATAACAACAAACGAGTATATAACAGAAAAGCACACAAACCCAGACGATGACAAAAAGCCATATAAAAGCTATAAAATAACCGCCGTATCAGCGCGTCAGTTAAAACCGCTAAAGGAGCTTAATCCGCCGGGAGTTCCATCATGCTACCGTGTAAATCACGGTATATTTGAATGTGAAAATTGCAGAAAATCCTTTATCAGAGGAGCTTTTTTGGCATCAGGTACGGTTTCCGATCCCGTTTCGTCATACCATCTTGAAATATATACGCCTTATATGAATCTTTCAAAGGACGTTTTATCTGTGCTTGAGGATATAAAGCTTCCCGCACGTCAGACTATACGCGGATCTGCAGTAGTCCTTTATTACAAGGACAGCGAAATGATAATCGACTTTTTAAATACCATCGGGGCAAACAACGCAGCCTTCAAGATGATGGACAGAAAGATATTCAAGGAATACCGAAATAAAGTCAATCGTGTCGTAAACTTTGAAACCGCAAATATAGGAAAGGCAGTTGCAGCAAGCAAGGAAGCTATACAGGCAATAGAATTTCTTGAAAGTGCAGGTATTCTTCAGGATCTGGATGATGAGCTCAAAATAACCGCACAGGCAAGAGTTGAATTTCCCGAACTCAGCCTTGCTGAGCTTTCCAAGGTGATCAATCCGCCCGTATCAAAGTCAGGACTTTCTCACAGATTAAAAAAGCTTATTAACATCGCAAAAGAAAAGAAAGGGTGAATGTATTGAGCGGTTTTGTTCATCTTCATAACCATAGCGAATACAGCCTTCTCGACGGTGCTTGCCGTGTCGATGATATGGCAAAACGCGCACAACAGCTCGGTCAGACTGCGATTGCAATAACAGACCACGGCACGATGTACGGTGCTGTGGCATTTTACAACGCTTGTAAAAAATACGGTATTAAGCCGATAATCGGATGTGAGGTATATGTAGCACCGTCCTCGCGTTTTGAAAAGACACGTGGCGTAGACGGCGCATATTATCATCTTGTTTTACTTTGCAAAAATGAGATCGGATACAAAAATTTAATAAAACTCGTTTCGTGCGGCTTTACAGAAGGATTTTATACACGGCCAAGAATTGATACACAGCTTTTACTTCAGCATAAGGAAGGGCTCGTCTGCTTATCGGGATGTATCGCAGGATATATTCCAACGATGCTTTTAAAGGGGCTTAACGGTAATGCAAAAGCATATGCCAAAACATTAAAGGAAGCATTTGGCGACGATTTTTATATAGAGCTTCAAAATCATAATACATCCGATGAAGAAGAGGTCATGTATTCGCTTTATGATCTTGCAAAGGAGCTCGATATAAAGACGGTTGCAACGAACGACGCACATTACGTCAGGCGCGCAGATGCAGATACCCAAGCTGTCCTTATGTGTATACAGACGAACTCTGTTATAACAAACGGCAGACCGATAGGCTTTGAAACGGACGAATTTTATATAAAATCGGAAGATGAAATGCGCCGTATCTTTTTCCGAACCCCGGAGGCTTTGGAAAATACGGTGCAGATCGCGGAAAAATGCTGCTTTGATTTTGATTTTTCAAATTTATATCTGCCCGCTTTTACGCCGGATGACGGATCTGATGCTTGCGAGTATCTTAAACGTATCGTCTATAACGGTTACGAAAAGAAATGCAATGACGGAATAATATCGCCTTTAGGAAATGAATATACAGAACGTATCGAATATGAGCTGTCTGTAATTTCAAAAATGGGATTTTCGGAGTATTTTCTTATTGTTTCCGATTACGTGGGATATGCAAAGAGCAATGGCATATCAACCGGTCCGGGCAGAGGTTCGGGCGCAGGCTCACTCGTTGCGTATCTTTCTGGGATAACGGATATAGACCCGTTAAAATATAATCTGATGTTTGAAAGATTTCTTAATCCCGAAAGAGTAAGTATGCCGGATATAGACGTTGACTTTGCCGACGACAGACGCCATTTAGTTATAGATTATCTGACAAAAAAATACGGCCGTGATCACGTGTGCCAGATAGTTACTTACAACACACTTGCGGCAAAAGCATCCGTACGAGACTGCGGAAGAGCACTCGGTATGTCATATTCCGAGGTGGATTCTATCGTCAGATTAATACCGCACAGACTAAAAATAACTTTGAAAGAAGCACTTGAAGATCCGGAATCGCAAGATCTGAAGGAGCTTTATCAAAGCGATGATAAAGTAAGGCGTCTTTTGGATACTGCGATGAGCATAGAAGGTATGCCGCGAAATATTTCAACGCACGCAGCAGGCGTTGTTATAACAAAGGATCCGGTTGACACATATGTACCGCTTGCGTTAAACGGTGATTCTGTTCTGACGCAGTATGATATGGATGCTGTATCAAAGCTCGGACTTGTAAAATTCGATCTTTTGGGAATAAAGTACCTTACCATAATTGACAATACAGTTGAGCAGATACGCAGATATGACCCCGAATTTGATATTTATAATATACCGTTGGATTGCGTTTCGGTATACGAAATGCTTACCGCCGGGGACTGTGACGGAATTTTCCAGCTTGAAAGTGCGGGAATGCGTAAGCTTTTGTCGCAAATGAAGCCAGCCGATATAGAGGATATAATTGCGGCTATTGCTTTATACCGCCCGGGACCTATGGACTCTATACCCAAATACCTTGAAAACCGTGCAACGCCCGAAAATATCGTATATCCGTCAGAGCTTTTAAAGGATATACTTGACGTTACGAACGGTGTTGTCGTTTATCAGGAGCAGGTTATGGAGATATTCAGAACGCTTGCGGGATATTCATACGGAAAAGCCGATATCGTCCGCCGCCTTATGTCAAAGAAAAAGGAAACGGAAATGGAGGAGCATCGTCAGACGTTTGTCTCCGGGGCAACTGAACGCGGAATGACTCAACACGATGCCAACGTGCTTTTTGACAATCTTGCAGGCTTTGCAAAGTATGCATTCAACAAATCGCACGCTGCATCTTACGCATTTCTTACTTACCGTACCGCATATCTCAAATGCAAATATTTCCCTGAATATATGGC
>JAFYMA010000130.1 GCA_017556845.1 Clostridia bacterium
ACCCTTCCGCCGTTTTTATAAGAAACTGTCCGTCGTTTACCGTAAGATACGTCTGCGCCTGTATTCCGTCCTCGGATGCACTTATATTCAGCACACCGCCGTTTATTATTATATATCCTTTATCAGTCTCTTCCGTATTGTTCGACTTTATGGCATCGCCCCCCGACTGCACGTTTACAGTACCGCCGTTTATGCGTACGGAATCCTTGCCTCTTATACCGTCGTGCTTTGACGATACCGTAACCGTTCCGCTTTCGATCTTCAGATCGTTTTTCGACGTTATTCCGTTATTGTAATTCGCCTGAACGACGAGAGAGCCCTTTCCGTTCAGAGTCATATCATCGTTCGAGAAAAGCGTTGCATTCGGCTCGTTTTCGCCCTCTGTATCATATTCGTACTGCTCACCGTCCGCAAGTCTGTTGTGCGTATTTTCCGCAAGCGTCAGGGTAACGTCATCACAGCTCATAACGTATATGGGTGCTGACGTACTGCACGATATACTCACGCCGTCCAGCACAAGAGTCACCTTTTCGCTTTTTGATACGTTTACTATTATCTGACCGTCATCAAGAACGCCTGAAATATGATATTCTCCGCCCTTTTCCACAGTTACGACACTGCCGCTGACGCTTACGCCGTCATCGTTACATTCAGCGTGATCTCCGAGAAGCCTTATACCGTCCTCCTTTACAGGATAGTATGCCTGCGTGCCATCGCCTTCCTGCACACCGCCGTCAGCGTTCGATGTCTGAGCTGTACTTTCATTTATAAAATCATTTATTATATCGTCAACATTGCCCGTCGGAACATCCTTTTCTGTTTCAGACGCATCTGTTTCAAATTCTTCTATGATATAGTCGCTTCCGGGTACTGACGTTCCGTCAAGCGGTGTCGTTTCCGTATTAATGTTATCACCGCACGAGCACATCGCCGACACGATGGTAACTGCAAGAGTAAACGCAAAAAGTCTTTTCATATTTTACAACCTTTCATAACGAACAAAGGGATAAGCTGCTCTCATTTTTTAATAACAGTTTATCCCTTAAATATGTTCTTTGTGTGAAAACAGAATGATTTTTTGATGTTCATGCACTGTTTTATACCGTTTCTTCCGGCGTTTGTACTATCTCATACTCAATTCTGACCGTATAAGCATTGAACTGTGCAAACGGCTTTATAACGGTACATCTGACGCCCTGCGGAGTATATTCGGTATACTCTTCAAGAAACGACGATCTTACAGCTTCTGCAAGAAACGTCTCGTCAGGCTCAAAATCACAGCATATTTCTATATAATTCTTTTTATACTTGACGAAGCTTTTCATCTGACGGTCAACGATGCCATCTACCGCCCCCTGCCCTGCGGCTTGCAACGAACTGAGGGTATAGTAAGTTTCGTTATCCGTGCATTTCGGCGCATTTTGCTCCTTGTTCGTATGCGTTGACGATATTACGGCATCCGACACGTTCAGATAAGCGTGTGTATACACTCCACGCATCGTTTCGCCGTTTACCTTTGAATCAAGATCGTCCTCGTACACATCGGTATTGTAATACTTATCGTCCACCAGAACGACGCACCACACAGACTGTCTGCCCTTGACGCTTCCGTTTACTATATGCGACACCATTTCCGCCTTATTCAAAAGCAGCTTTAACGCCTTATGGTAGCCGACAGCATCGGCACATCCGTCAACGAGAGCTCCGTACGCATTCGACACGGTCGCAACGTTCTCAGGCGTCGTATTTTCCGCCTTTTCGCATATTTCCGCTATGTAATCGTGCAGCAAGGTCAGCCTTTCAATATCGCTTTTTGACGTATCTATAAGCGACATAGCCTTTGAAACGGCGGCGTCAAGCCTTGTTTTTTTCTTTGCAAGCTCTTCTTTCGTATCGGTATAATGCACCTGCAAAACGGTATATTTACCGTTTTTTATGCTGTCTCCGCGGTACTCTGTGACCGTCGTTTCCTCATCGTCTGACTGTACTTCAACGTAGTAATACTCGCCTAAAGAAAATTTTTCAGCATCTATATAAAAATACTCAGGACAGTCATTTTTCAACGCATCTACCGCAAGAGTAACGTCCTCGATCTGTGCCACGAACGGCATTTCCTCGGTAAGATCGGAAAAACCGTCCTCGACAGCATCAATTATCGAATCGTAAATATATTGCTGCGGGCGGGTAAGCTTGTTATAGCTTACCTGCCCGAACTTTACAGAAGGCTCTCCGCCTGTTATCTCCGCTGAGGTACGGCTGTAGCTTCCCCAGCCGTTATCTCTGATGGAGGTGATGACCGTTGCGGTGATTATTATTCCGAATATGATAACAGCGCCTATACGGAATATCAGTTTTTTCATTTGATCATTTCTTTATTACGATATGAGGCACAGCCGTCATACCGCAGGGTACGAATACGTAATTATTCGTCCAATCGTTACCGCCCGTGATGAAGTTGTTGGGACCGTAACCGCCCGTTCTTGCAGGAAGAGCGTGCAAAGGACCGAACGTATTTCTTCTTGTGAGAACGTATTCGATCGAAAGCTCGTTTTCGCCCTCTTTAAGCATATCGGTAATATCAGCCTCGTACGGCATCCACGCTATCGCCTTGGGTGCTGCACCGTTTGCAGATACCTTTACTACCGCCGCTTCAAAGTCGGGAAGGCTTACGAATACTCTGCCCTCGTTGTTGTGATCTATCTTTGCCTTGTACGTGACAGCTCCGGAATAGAAGGGCAAGCCCTGCTTTGCAATATCTCCGTGAACTATTCTTCTTACGGGGTTTACTATCGTTTTGTCGCTGTTGTGCAGACTTACGCCGAAGTCACCCGTGATATATACCGCTTCAATGTTGAGCGTTTCATAAAAATCAGCTTCAAGACGGATCGTATTTTCACCGTTCTTCAACGATTCTGACGTCATATCGAACTTGTGGAACGCCTCGTCTATCCATCTGCCGTTTTCCGCCGCCGTCAGCTTTTCGCCGTTTATATAAACATCCCAAAGATCAGGCGTTTCGCAGATGAATGAGAATTTCTCGGGAATATATTCTGCGAAGAACTTATATTCAAGAGCAATTCTGCCGTGCTTCTTCTGCTCCTTGAGTCCCTGGAACCAGGGCTGGATCATCTCGCCGCCTCTGTGAGCAAGACCGTAAATATCTCTTATTCTCTGGTCTGCCTTAAGCACCTCGGTGTTTTCACCGATGCTCTTGCCGTCAACCTCGAAGTTGACCATATCAAGAACGAGAACGTTATCCTCGGAAAGCGTTATGTCGTATTCCTCGCCCAATGCATAGCTTGAAACCGTTTCATACTTTTCAGCGGGAGCAAGATCGGACGACGGGCATACTCTGTATACGTGCTCACCTGCGGCGTAAATATCCGTTTTCAGCGTTATAACGCCGTTTTCGGACTTGCCTGCAAGCACCTTCGTGCCGTCGGCTGCGAACCATTCCTCGCAATCGCCGTTTGCAGCTATGGATACCGTGCAGCCGTAGTATGAAACGTCCTTGCTCATATTCATTATAACGGCGTAAATATCGTCGCCGTCACGTCTGCACTGGCAGAATACGCAGTCAAGCTCCTTGCCGTATGCATCCTTGACGGATACGGTACGTGCGGAGGTCTTTTCAATAGCTTCAATAAGAGCGTCCTTTTCAAATTCAACCTTTTCAACGCCTTCAAGCGCACTGAACGCTTCGTTGGGAAGTGCGTCGATGTGATCGGGAGCAAAGCCCGCAAGGATCACCTTACCGCCTGCCTTTATAAACTTTTCAAGGATAGCGAGCGTTGTGGAACGCATCGTATACATTCCGCTTACCACTACCTGCTTATATTTCATTTCACCGAACTTGATGTAAGGCGTGCCGTTTTCAACGACGACGTCAGATAGACGGCTCATCATTTCCTCATCACCGTAGTCAAAGTCCAATTTAGCGCCGCAGAGCCAATGGAACTGCGTGTAATACATCACTTCTATGCGGGCAACGTCGGGGTGGTTCGTGCCCAGATGCATACTCCAGCCGGGATGGATAACGGCAAACGTGCTTTCGATAGGATTGAGCACGAGCGTATCGCACAAGGGCTCACCTGCACCGAGAACGACGTGAAGTCTTGAAAAATAATCCTCAACGACGGGATAATCCTTGTACCAAGCGGACTGGTGAAGTATACTTGCGGGGTAATCGCGCTTTGCCTCGCCCTGCATTGAATACCACGACAAATGGTGGCAGCGCAGGTTTATGCCGAACAGAGCCTGCCAGCCGCCCGTCCACTTATGGCTTTCGAAATCCATCTGCCAACCCGAGCATCCGTAAAGCTCGGAAAGCATACGCTTTTTGCCCGTCTGACGTGCGGCGGAGGAAAGCTGCTTAACTATCCAGTAGCATCTGTTGCCCTCTGTCAGAACGTCAACTCCGGGAAGTGCCATATGCTCGTAAAAACGCATTATAGATCCTATCATTGACGCCTGAGCCGTAAAGGAATCCTCGTGCAATACGTGACCTGTAAGCTCGATCTTATGATCGTTGCACCAGTTATTTATCTGCATAGCAAAGGACTGCAAAAACAGACTTTCCGCAAGGTCCATATAGTGCCACTTTACCTGGCTGAGATGCGTGCCGTCACGGTGTAAGAACAGATCGGGCAGCTTATCTTTAAGATCGTAGCCGTATTTTTCTTCAAATTTTTCAAACAGCTTCGGAGTGTTGGGAACTACGTAAAGCGGATCTCTCGTACTTGCCGAAAATCCGCACATTACGCCGCCTCTGTGAGGCTCATCAGTAAAAATACCGGAAATGGATCTTCCGAGTCTGTCACCGCATTTTTCAGCGTACTTTTCGTGTGTAAGCTCGATAAACTTGTTTATCGCCTCGGGGTTCATCGTATCAACGTACGTATAGCCGTTATAGAAGCTTCCGCCGTTCGATCTGTCCTTAACGAACTGAAGGATCGTTTTGTCCTTGTATTCATCCTTCGGAGTATCCTTGGTTATTACTTTGTCATTTGTAAATGCGTATTCGCCCTTTTCGGGAAGCATATCGCAGGAAAATACGATTATTTCATCGCCGCTGAATTCAAAATCAGCGCCGTCGCACTGCTGAAGTCTTATGTAGTTCAGCGAATATTCGGGGTTCATCGTAACGAAGCCGCCTGCCGTGCCGGAGGGCCATCTGTCCTCATCGTACAGCCAGCTTTCAAGACCGAGGGCATCGCCCTTGTCAGCTACGGCGTTGATAAGCTCGAACCATTCGTCTCCGAGGTACTCAGTAACAAGTCCCGTTCTGGAGTGCATAAAGTAACCGCCGAAGCCCATATCCTTCAGCACGTCTACCTGACGCAGAAGCTCATCCTTTTCCAGCTTACCGTTCCACGACCAGAAGGGCTTGCCTCTGTAATACGCGCCCGGTGATTTAAAATCATCATAGATCTTTGACATTTTTCCTTACCTCATCTTATATATTTTGAATTGTGTTTACTGTGTTATCTCCGTAGCCTTCACGGTAAGATACGTTCTTTCCATACACACACCGTGTATCTCTATCGTATAATCCAGAGCTATTACTCCGCCGTTTTCGTACATTTCGTTATTTACGTTTTTCGTAACGATGCACATCTCTATTGGAAAAAAGCCCGTTTCATACGTCGTCATATATCTGCTGTTTTCCTTGAATATCATCGAAGCGGAAACACCGCCGCTGCGCGTCATGGTCACAGTCTGTCTGTCATCCTCGGAAAATTCCAGAACCGTAAGTGCCCCGTCCATACCCGTAAGCTCGGTCTCCTCATATTCGATACGCAGCTTTCCGTCCTCTATGACGAGCTCGCCCTCGGTAGATATTTCTATTTTGTTCTTCTCGCCTTCGCCGTCGGCGGCAAAAAAGTCGCCCTCAAGCTTCGTCTGAACGGATATTATATCCAACGCAATATTTTTACGCATATAAACCTCTATTTCTGATACTGCTACAAGTATAGCACATTATTTCCCGTTTGTCACTACTATTTTTAAAAAAACAAAATAGATTTTTTGTATATTTTTCAAGACTGACTGTTAACAGGCAAAGCCTTTTCCGTGCTTTTTTACTGAATTTCGATTTTTTATACAAAAACTCATTGAATTCTCTACCCTGCGCGTGATATAATGTTTAAAATACAGGCAGATCTTTGGCGTAAAAGGAGAAATAAGCTATGGTTTATTCAAACGTCGGCATAGATATAGGCTCTACAACGGCTAAACTGGTCATAACAAGAGACGGGCAGGTGCTTTTCAACAAGTACGTTCGCCATTTGGCACGCACGAAGGAAAAAACTCTGCAGCTTTTAAAGGAAGCGTATCCCATCGTAAAGGATACTGCGGTACGCGTGATGATATCGGGCTCTGCCGGGCTCGGACTTTCCTCATCTGCAAAGATCCCTTATATACAAGAGGTGTTCGCAACCGGAGAGCTTGTCAAAAGCCTTTCCCCTGATACTGACGTCGTAATAGAGCTCGGCGGAGAGGATGCAAAGATAATCTTCTTCAAGGGCGCGCTTGACGAAAGAATGAACGGAAGCTGTGCAGGCGGAACGGGAGCGTTTATCGACCAGATGGCAAGCCTTATGGACGTAACGCCGGACGAGCTTGACGAGCTGAGTCTGAAAGCAGATCAGATATACCCCATCGCATCACGCTGCGGAGTTTTTGCAAAGACGGACATTCAACCCCTTATAAACCAAGGTGCGCGCAAGGAGGACATCGCCGCCAGCATATACCAGGCGGTCGTAAATCAGACCGTTGCAGGTCTTGCAAGAGGCAGGCGCATAGAAGGAAAGATAATGTTTCTCGGCGGACCTTTATACTACAACAAAGGCTTGCGTATGCGGTTCACGGAAAGCCTCGGACTTGATGAAGATCACGCACAGTTTCCCGAATACGCCAGATATTCCGTTGCGTTGGGTGCGGCGTTCTGCGCCGAAAAGGAATCACGCACGGAGAATATAGAGGATATAATAGCAAGGCTTGAAAAGGCTGAAGGCATCGCCGTGCAAAGCGATCTTTTGCCGCCGCTTTTTGCAAGCGAGAACGATTACGAGGAATTCAAAAAACGCCACAGCAAAGCTGACGTTCAAAGGGCGGATATACGGTCGTACAACGGTAATGCATACCTTGGCATCGACTGCGGCTCAACGACGACGAAGCTTGCGCTGATAGGCGAAAACGGCGAGCTTCTTTACACGTATTACGCATCGAACAAGGGCAATCCCGTCAGCGTTGTAAAAGAGCAGCTTATAAATATCCGCCAAATGTGCCAAGACGTAAATATTGCCGCATGTGCCTCGACGGGATACGGCGAGGAGCTTGTAAAAAACGCATTCCGTCTTGATTTCGGGCTTGTGGAAACGTCTGCACATCTCAAAGCGGCAAAGCATTTCGATCCGGATGTTGAATTTCTCATAGACATAGGCGGTCAGGATATAAAGTGCTTTAAAATAAAGGACGGAGCGATCGACAACATTATGCTCAACGAGGCTTGCTCGTCGGGCTGCGGATCGTTTCTCGAAACGTTTGCACACACGATGAATATGTCGATCGAGGAGTTTTCAAGGATCGGACTTTTCTCAAAAGCACCAGTAAATCTCGGCTCACGTTGCACCGTCTTTATGAATTCGTCGGTAAAGCAGGCGCAGAAAAACGGCGCGACGGTTGAGGATATTTCGGCAGGACTTTCCTGCAGCGTAATAAATAACGCTCTTTACAAGGTAATAAGAATAAATAACCCGGATCAGCTCGGGCGGCATATCGTCGTTCAGGGCGGCACGTTCAATAACGATGCCGTGCTCCGCAGCTTTGAAATGCAGACGGGCAGAAACGTAACTCGTCCGTCGATAGCGGGAATTATGGGAGCGTACGGAGCAGCTCTGTACGCAAAGGAAAAGCGGAAAAGCGAGTCATCTTCCCTTTTGTCGTTGCAGGAGCTTTGCGATTTCTTCCACACGGTGAAGTCTGCACGCTGTGCAGGGTGTGAAAATCGCTGTATGGTCACCGTAAACTCATTTTCGGACAACAGAAAATTCGTTTCAGGCAACAGATGCGAAAAAATATTCAACTCGGGAAAAGGACGGCAAAACGACTATCCCAACGTATACGCAGAAAAAAGAAAATACCTTTCATCGCTTGAGGACTCCGATACGTCGAAGCGTGCCGTTGGTATCCCGCTCGGCTTGAACATATACGAGCTTGCACCGTTCTGGCACGGCTTCTTCAATACCTTGAATATGCGTGTGATAACGGGCGGATATGCCGATCTTGTATCGTATTCGGCAGGTCAGCTCAGTATTCCGTCAGACACGGCTTGTTATCCTGCAAAGCTGATGCACGGTCAGATAACTAAACTGATACACGAAAAGCCCGATTTCATATTTTACCCGTGTATGACGTGGAACATAGACGAAAAGGCTGCGTCAAACTGCTATAACTGTCCGCTCGTGGCGTACTACCCCGAGGTCATAAAGGGCAATATGGACGAATTGGCAGGCACGCCGTTTCTGTATCCTTACATAGATATAAACAACGAAAAACAGCTCGAAAGCGTGCTTTTTAAAACGCTCCGGCCGCACGTACCGGATCTTACGAAAAAGACGGTAAAATCGGCTTTAAAAAACGCTTTTTCCGAATACAGACGGTATAAAGAAAGCATATTTGAAAAGGGCAAGGCGGCAGTCGAATTTGCAAACGAAAACGATCTGCCCATAATGGTCCTTGCAGGCAGACCCTACCACGTTGACCCTCTTATAAACCACGGTATAGACGAGCTCGCTATTCGCTTGGGCTTCGCGGTAATAAGCGAGGACGTAGCTGCAAGAATGGCGCGGATGCCGTCAGTTTCCGTGCTTGATCAATGGACGTACCATTCGAGAATGTACGCATCAGCAAGCTTTGTAAATCAGACACCGCGCGCACAGCTCGTCCAGCTCGTTTCCTTCGGATGCGGTCTTGATGCAATAACCACCGACGAAATACGGGATATTCTCGCATCAGGCGGAAAGCTTTACACGCAGCTCAAGATCGACGAAATATCAAATCTCGGTGCAGTAACGATAAGATTACGCAGTCTTGTTTCCGCGCTTGAGGACAGGGGGGAAAAATAATGGACAGAGTATTATTCACAAAGGAAATGCGCTCGGAATACACGATACTTTTGCCCAATATGCTTCCCGTGCATTTCAAAATAATCGAAAAGATATTCAGAATATACGGATACAACGCAGTTCTTCTCGAAAATACGGGAAACGCCGTTATTTCCGCAGGTCTTAAATACGTTCACAACGATGCCTGCTATCCCGTACAGCTCATCGTAGGACAGTTTCTCGACGCTCTTGCAAGCGGTGAATACGATACGCACAAGGTCGCTCTTTTACTTACGCAAACGGGCGGCGGATGCCGTGCCTCAAACTACATTCCCGTACTCAGAAAAGCGCTGAAGGATGCGGGTATGGAGTATATTCCCGTCATATCTCTGAACGCATCCGGACTTGAAGCAAATCCCGGCTTCAAGGTAACCTTACCGATGCTGAAAAGAAGTGCGTACGCATGCATTTACGGCGATCTTCTGATGTCGCTGAAGAACCAATGCCTGCCTTACGAAGCAGTCAAGGGAACAACGGAAGAAAAAGTCGGAAAATGGACGGAAATACTGTGCAGCGAGCTTGCGAAAAAGCACCTTGACAAAAAGCGTCTTAAAAATATGTACGGCGAGATAGCCGCCGACTTTGAAAGCATCGAAAGAGTGAAAAAAATCATTCCAAAGGTCGGTATCGTCGGTGAGATATTCGTCAAATTTTCTCCCTTGGGTAATAACGATATTGAAAAATTTCTTCTTTCAGAGGACAGCGAGCCCGTAATGCCCGGACTTATCAATTTTATGATATATTTCCTTGCAAACGGAATTATAGATAACGAGCTTTACGCCCAAAAGCCCGTATACGCCAAAGTATGCAAGCTTGCAATAAACTTCATAAACAAGCGTACATCACAGGTGGCAAAGGCAGTGCGTGAAAATTCGTCATTCGTTCCGCCGGAGCCCTTGACGGATATAGAAAAGCTGACACAAGGATACATCGGAACGGGTGTCAAAATGGGCGAAGGTTGGCTGCTGGTAGCCGAAATATCGGAGCTTTTGCACAGCGGTGTTAATAACGTGGTATGCGTTCAGCCGTTCGGATGCCTGCCCAATCATATCGTTGCAAAGGGCGTTATGAAAAATATGATGCAGAACAATCCCGGCGCCAACATCGTCGCAATAGACTATGACCCCGGAATGACGAAGGTAAACCAGGAAAACCGCCTGCGTCTTATGCTCTCGTGTGCAAGAGAAAACCTTAAGGAAAACGTCAAGATATAAAGCAAAAAGCTTCCGAAAGCCGTTTTGAAACGGATTCGGAAGCTTTTTATTAAGACATCGTATTACTCTTCGATCACTGAAACGGTGTATTTTCCGCAACGAGCTTGTATTTTGCTTTGATCCCCTTGGTACAAAGAAATTCCGCAAACTCTTTGTTGTTTTCAGCCGATCCGGCCTTTACCTTCTCAAATTCGGCAACATCTGATGAGTGCTGCTTTTTTGCGGACCTTTCCATATTGTCAAAAGCAAGCCTGAATTGTGTTATAATGATACAGGTGATGCAAATGGATAATGAAAAATAATTGCCCAATCGAAAAAGAAATCGTTTGGAAAATTATGACTATATTTCATGCGGTGCATATTTTATTACAGTATGTACATTGGAAAGGCAAAATTATTTTTGGGAAAATCATAACCACCCGTCAAACGGGTGGTTTGCACAAGGGCTAAAAGCCCAATACTACCGGCCAGCGGCTCAAGCCGCTGGCTTTCGTATACTCAAGCCTATTGCCTTTGCCACTTTTGCCGCCCTTAAAAGGGCGTTCGT
>JAFYMA010000131.1 GCA_017556845.1 Clostridia bacterium
CAACGTCGTACAGATAGATGAAAATTACACTCCCGACCCCATAGAAAGAAAACAGGTATACGGTATCACGTTCGAGCAGGGAAGAAACGAATTGAAGATAGACAACGATATATTATCCGACGTTGTTACCGCTAATAAAGATCTTCCCGATGAGGCAAAGCGTGACCTTGTTATCGCACTCATAACTCTTAAATATACACAGTCCAACTCCGTTTGCTACGCAAAGGGCGGTCAGACGATAGGTGTCGGTGCAGGTCAGCAGTCAAGAGTTCACTGCACCCGTCTTGCAGGAAACAAGGCGGACGTATGGTTCTTGCGCCAGCACCCCAAAACGCTTGCTCTTCAGTTCAAGGACGGTATGGCGCTCGCAGATAAGAATAACTGCATTGACGTATACGTTTCCGAGGATCACGAGGACGTTACGGGCGATGACGTATGGCAGGAATTCTTCGCAGTACGTCCCGAAATCCTGACAAGAGAGGAAAAGAAGGCTTATCTTGCTACTATGACGGGCGTTTCGCTTGGCTCGGACGCTTTCTTCCCGTTCTCTGACAACATTGAAAGAGCACGCAGAAGCGGTGTTCAGTATATCGCAGAGCCCGGCGGCTCTAT
The DNA here is from genome assembly GCA_017556845.1 of Clostridia bacterium. GTDB lineage: Bacteria > Bacillota > Clostridia > Oscillospirales > CAG-272 > RGIG7213. The sequence goes on from JAFYMA010000131.1 coordinate 613, forward strand.
CCGCGACGATCTCGTTATAGAATGTGCAGACAAATACGGAATGGCGATGGCATTCACGAAGATCCGTCTGTTCCACCATTGATAAGGAGTAACGGATGAATATACTTGTTGTAGGCGGCGGCGGAAGAGAGCACGCCATAATAAAAAAGCTTAAGGAAAGCAAAAAAGTAACTAAAATATTTGCAACACCCGGTAACGGCGGAATAGCATCCGATGCAGTATGCGCGGCGATAGGAGCAAAGGATATTGACGGTATAGTTAAATTTGCCGTTGAAAACAAAATTGATTTTGCGGTAGTAGCTCCCGATGATCCGCTTGTTCTCGGTGCGGTCGATGCGCTTCACAAGGTCGGTATTAAATGCTTCGGTCCGTGCGCAAATGCCGCAATTATTGAGGGCAGTAAGGTCTTTTCAAAGGATCTTATGAAAAAATACGGCATTCCCACAGCTCGTTACGAAAGCTTCAACAGCAAAGAATCGGCAATAGAATACCTTGAAGGTGCATCATTTCCGATAGTTATAAAGGCAGACGGCCTTGCACTCGGTAAGGGCGTTGTTATAGCTGAAGATCTTGAGTCTGCAAAGGCAGCTGTCGTTTCTATGATGGAGGACAAGATCTTCGGTGAAAGCGGATCAAATGTCGTAATTGAGCAATTTTTAAAGGGCGTTGAGGTTTCCGTTCTTGCGTTTACAGACGGAAAGACCGTCGTTCCTATGGTTTCATCTATGGACCACAAGCGAGCGCTTGACAATGATAAGGGCGACAACACAGGCGGCATGGGCACAGTTGCTCCGAACCCGTATTACACGCCTGAAATTGCCGATATATGTATGCGTGATATATTCATACCCACGATGCAGGCTATGAATAAAGAGGGCAGAGTGTTCAAGGGCTGTCTTTACTTCGGCCTTATGATATGCGACGGAAAGCCGTACGTTATTGAATATAACTGCCGCTTCGGCGATCCTGAAACACAGGTAGTATTGCCGCTTCTGAAGTCCGATCTGCTTGAAATAATGCTTGCAGTTGAGGAAGAGCGCTTAGCTGACGTCAACGTTGAATTTGACAGCGGTGCTGCGTGCTGCGTTGTTATAGCATCGGGCGGCTATCCGAAGAAATACCAAACGGGTATGCCCATTGATTTTTCAAATGTTGAGGATAAGAAAAACGTAGTAGTATATCATGCAGGTACAAGGCTTGAAAACGGTGCTATCGTTACATCCGGAGGCAGAGTTCTCGGCGTTACGGCTACTGCAGACACTCTTGAAAAGGCAATAGAGCTTGCGTATGACGGCGCAAACGCAATAAAATTTGAAAACATGCATAAACGCTCTGACATAGGTCAGACGGCGCTTAAGGCATTGAAATAAGGTGAATTTTATGGTTTACAGAATTTATACCGAAAAAGATCCCGCACTTTCAAACGAGGCTGTTTCACTTTGCTCAGAGCTTTCTTCGCAGCTCAGCATCAATGGCTTGAAAGGCGTAAGGATACTCAACAGATACGACGTTGAGAACATTGAAAAAGAGTATTTTGATAAAAGCATAAATACTGTTTTTTCCGAGCCTCAGCTTGACTACGTTTATACAGAGCTTCCCGAGGACGACGCTTATATATTTGCAGTTGAATACCTGCCCGGACAGTTCGATCAGAGAGCCGACTCGGCTTCTCAATGTATACAGCTTCTTACCGGAAAGGACAGACCTACTGTAAGAAGTGCAAAGGTTTATTATCTTTACGGTGAATTGTCAGAGGAAGAAAAAGCAAAGATCGAAAAGTATATAATCAACCCCGTAGAATCCCGCAAGGCTTCCTTGCAGGAGTGCCAAACGCTTGCAGAGGTGTATACTATCCCGCAGGACGTTGAAACCCTCGATGGATTTATTGATATGAAGGGCGAAGAGCTTTCCGAGTTCGTAAAAAAATACTCCCTTGCTATGGATGCTGACGATATTCGTTTTTGCAGAGATTATTTCAAAAGCGAAAACAGAGATCCCACGATAACAGAGATCAGAATGATAGATACGTACTGGTCTGACCACTGCCGCCATACAACGTTCCTTACAACTATCGACAGTGCTGATATCGAGCATGAGGACGTTAAAAAGGCGTATGACGAATACATAAGAATAAGAGCCGAGCTCGGAAGAACGAAGCCTATAAATCTTATGGATATAGCAACGATCGGTGCAAGATATCTGAAAGCAAAGGGAAAGCTTCCCAGAATTGACGAAAGCGAAGAGATAAATGCGTGTACTGTAAAGGTGGACGTAGACGTTGACGGAAAAACGGAAAAGTGGCTTTTGCTTTTCAAAAACGAAACGCATAATCACCCCACGGAAATAGAGCCGTTCGGCGGTGCGGCAACGTGCATAGGCGGTGCTATACGTGACCCGCTTTCAGGCAGAGCGTACGTATATCAGGCTATGCGTGTAACGGGTGCCGCTGATCCTCACGTTTCAGTGCAGGATACGATACCCGGCAAGCTTCAGCAAAGAAAGATCGTTACGACTGCGGCGGCAGTATATTCCTCATACGGTAACCAGATCGGTCTTGCAACGGGTCAGGTAGATGAAATATATCACCCCGGCTACGTTGCAAAGCGTCTTGAGATCGGTACTGTCGTAGGTGCCGCACCTGAAAAGAACGTAGTGCGTAAGGTTCCCGCGCCCGGTGATATAGTCGTGCTTTTGGGCGGAAGAACGGGACGCGACGGCTGCGGCGGTGCAACCGGCTCGTCAAAATCACATACATCAGAATCAATTCATACGTGCGGAGCAGAGGTTCAGAAGGGTAACGCACCCGAAGAAAGAAAGCTTCAGCGCCTTATGCGTGATCCCGAAGCATCAACGCTTATAAAAAGATGTAACGATTTCGGTGCAGGCGGTGTATCCGTAGCGATAGGCGAGCTTGCAGACGGTCTTTATATTGATCTTGACAGCGTTCCGAAAAAATACGAGGGACTTGACGGCACGGAGCTTGCGATAAGTGAATCGCAGGAGAGAATGGCGGTAGTTCTTGACCCCAAGGACGTTGATGCATTCTGCAGTATCGCAAAAAAGGAAAACCTCGAAGCGACCGTCGTTGCAAGGGTTACAGAGGAAAAGCGTCTTAAAATGGAATGGCACGGAAAGGTCATCGTTGATATTTCCCGTGATTTTCTCAATTCCAACGGTGCTGAAAAGCATATAAGCGTTTCATCTGCTCAGAAATCGTTTGAGAATAAGAAGATAACAGGCTCCTTTACAGATGAATACAAGGCTTTGGCAAAGGATTACAACGTATGCTCCAAGCGCGGACTTTCGGAAAGATTTGACTCCACGATCGGTGCGTCAACGGTTCTTATGCCGTTTGGCGGAAAATATCAGAGAACACCTGCTCAGGTCATGGCTGCAAAGCTGCCCGTAGGAGCACATCATACGAATACGGCATCCGTTATAGCATGGGGATATAATCCGTATATTATGTCGCAGGATCAGTATAAGGGTGCATACCTTGCAGTTGTTGAGTCTATATGTAAGCTCGCCTGCAGCGGTGTGGAAAGCCGTGATACTTATCTTACGTTCCAGGAATATTTTGAAAAGCCGAAGGACGATCCTGCACGCTGGGGCAAGCCGTTTTCTGCATTGCTCGGTGCTCTTACAGCACAGCTTGATTATGAAATAGCATCTATCGGCGGCAAGGACTCGATGAGCGGTACGTTTGAAAATATCGACGTTCCTCCCACACTCGTTTCATACGCGGTAGGATGCGGCGATTGCACGCGAGTAATATCTCCCGAATTCAAAAAAGCAGGCTCAAAGGTCGTTCTTATAAAGCCCGAGTACGCTGAAAACGGTCTGCCCACCGTTCAGAGCGTTAAGGCGAATATTGCTCTTGTATCAGAGCTTATCAAGAAGGGCAAGGTCCTTTCAGCATATACGCCCACGTACGGCGGTGTAGCTGAGGGTATTATGAAAATGTCACTCGGTAACAGGATCGGATTTATCTATGATGACGGTGTTTGTCTTGATGAGATATTCGGATATCTGTACGGTGCGTTTATTCTCGAGCTTGACTGCACGTGCGATATAGGCAAAACGCTCGGTTACACAACGGAGTCATACAGCATTGAATACAGGGGCGAAAAGATATGTATGTGTACGCTCGAGCAGCTTTATGAAAATGAGCTTGAGGATGTATATTCCTGCAATATTCCGTTTGAAAATAAGGATATACCCGCTTATGAATATAAATCTCAGGGCAGACGTACAGCAAAGATCGGTGTAGAAAAGCCGAAGTTCCTTATTCCCGTATTCCCCGGAAC
>JAFYMA010000132.1 GCA_017556845.1 Clostridia bacterium
ATGCCGTTGCTTTTCAAAAGGACCTCGTCCTTATCGTTTTCGGGCAGCTCCAGCGTGCCCTTTACAAGATCGTCTACCTTTATCTTGCGCTCACCGTCGCCGCTTGCGAGCATACGGAGAACGAACGGATGGCCTTTTTTTACGTGCTCCTCTATCTCTTCCTGAGTTATTTCACGCATTTTGAGCATTTCAGCCTTTTGCTGAGCTTCAAGCTCTGCCGTCCACTCACGGCTCTTTACCTCAGCCTTTTTATCCTGAGCGTTCAGCACCTGAAGCTCCTCCTCTGTCGTAAAGCAGGGATAAGCCTTGCCCTCGGCAACGAGCTTTTTGGCGTAAACGTGATATATTTCTTCTCTTTGGCTCTGCTTGTACGGGCCGTAATTGCCGTTGTCGTATATCTCACCGTCCTCGGTGATAGACGCACCCTCGTCAAATTTTATGCCGTACATTGCAAGAGTTTTTATAAGAGCCTGCGCGGCTCCGGGGATCTCTCTTTTGTCGTCGGTATCTTCGATGCGGAGATAAAACACGCCGCCCGACTGATGCGCAAGTCTTTCGCATACGGTCGAGGGGAAAAGTCCGCCGAAATGAACGAAGCCCGTAGGCGACGGGGCAAATCTCGTCACCTTCGCTCCCTCAGGCAGCACACGCTTGGGATAGCGTGCTTCAATATCCTCCGCCGTCAACGTGACGTTCGGAAAAAGTAAATCAGCAATGTAACCGTGATCCATAATATCTACCTCTTAAAAATGTATAAAATGATCTGTTTTTCGTAAAAACTCGTCCGCTTTGAGCTTATCGCCGTGGCCGGGGCGTAACGTGTAGTCAGCTCCGTTTTCTTCAAAAAACGCTCTTAAACGCTTGATCGAACGGACAAGCTCCGACTCGTTTCCGCCGTAAAGATCGCATCTGCCGTATCCGTCCTTAAAAACGAGATCTCCGCAGAAGACGTCTTTACCGATAACGTAGCAGACAGAGCCCTGAGTATGACCGGGAGTGTGTATGACCTTTATCCGAATTTCTCCGAATTCTATATCCGCACCGTCAGAAAGGCAGACGTCTGCACAAAAGCCCTCGTTCACTCTGCCGAGCTGACGCATATACGATATTTCGGGATCCTTCAAGCCCTGCTCGTCCAACCCGTGAACGCACAAATGCGCGCCCGTATGCTTACGCAGCTCGTCCGCGGCGAGCATATGGTCAAAATGGGCGTGTGTCAGAAGTATTCTTTCAAGGGTAAGCCCTCGTTCCTCGAGCTTTGACAAAAGATACCCGCATCTGTCAGCAGGGTCGATAACAACGGCGTGTCCGCCTGCATCGAATATCATGTAGCAATTCGTTTTATACATTCCGAGAATATACGTGCGTACCGTCAAAGCGTCGTCACCCCCAAGCATTAATAGTAGTATTATACAATAACCTGCGTATAAAAATCAATCCCTTTTTTGAAAATAATTCAATTTCCTCATACGTCCCGCTGTTTTTATGTGTTTTTACGTTATTCGATAAAACAAAAAAGTGTCCTCTTTCGCATTGACAAAATTGGCACTTGATGGTATAATGACGATGTAAGAGTGCATCTGCGGTATATACCGTAACGGTGGCATTCGACCTCGCTTGTTTTACAAGGAGGTTAAAGATTCTTTTATAAAAAGAGCCTCCTTGAATCAAGGAGGTGATGTCAATGTACATAACACATGAAGAGCTTTACGCTCTGCTGTTGTTAATTGCAACGATCATCGGCATTGTTATCAGTGCTTTCAATAACAAAAAGAACTAACCGCCTCTCACCGACCAAAGTTTGAGCAATTAGTTCTTTTTGAATAATTAGTTCTGCATTTGCGAGGGCAACCGTTACCGGATGCACTCCTTACACCTATATAATATCACAGATCTGAGATTTTGTCAATAGGTACTGCAATATATGAAAAGGAGAAAGGATATGAAACACAAGATAAAACGTTCGATACTTGCTTCACTTGCCTGCGCTATGATCTTGAGCATATCCTGCTCACCGTCAAGCGACAGTACAGATCAAGGCAGTACAGAAAAGCCGAGGGATCACCGACATCGCAGATGCTCCCGAATATAACGGAATATGCAGAGTACAGAGCCGTGCAGCTCGGTGCGGCGAGGCAATAACGTACTGTAAGTTAGGCTACGTTCGTTCGATAGACACAATGGCAAAGAAATTTGCCGACGCCTGCTACGAAAGTAAGGGGCATTGGGGATATGTCGGCAGAGATACGAACGTATATATCTCCGTCGGATGCTACTATTACGAAGGAACGTATTACAGCGATATCTGCACGTCTGATACAGACATATACGGCTGACGTAGTTTAAAATTGAATAGTAAACACAAAGAGAATTGATTAAGGAATTTTTCAATTCTCTTTTTTGTTTTCAAAAATTCAAGGCAGCTTAAACGGCTGTCTTTTTACATAGATAAAAATTCAAAAACTAAAGACAAGGAGAGAAACGATGAAAAAGATCATTTCATTAACACTCGCATTGATAACGGTGCTGACACTTACCGTATCAACGCTTGCAACAGCAGTTACTGCACAGGCAGTATCAGACGTATTTTTCGAAAAAAGGTATTGACAAGATATACTATGCGTGATATAGTATAATACAACAAACAGTAATCGTTTATCCTTTGAAAGTTTTTCAATAGACGGCAGGTAAACTTTACCGTCCGTCAAGGATTGACAAATTAATACGCTTGTGATATAATGCATTTAATTATATATAAGAAAGAAGCGATGCAAAATGAAACTGTGCGACGTTATATGCAAAACCCCAATTCACGAAATAACCCCCTTGAATAACAAGGATAACAAGATCTATTTCAAAAGAGACGATCTTCAGCCGTTCTCATTCGGCGGTAATAAGGTTCGTATTGCTCACAAGATAGTTGAGTATATGCTGAACGACGGATGCAACGTGCTTATCACCTACGGAAACAAGTTTTCAAATCTGTGCCGTGTTACTACGAATCTTTGCTGCTCGCTCGGTGTTGAATGCTATATGATCTCCGTTTCCGACGATGATCACGGCTGTGAAAGAGCCTTTAACGGCACTATGACGGAGCTTTTCGGTGCAAAGGTCATCCGCTGTAAAAAGGCAGAGGTAGATCAGGTCGTAAACGAGCTTAAGGCGCGTCTTGCCGCAGAGGGTAAAAAGTGCCACTACGTTCACGACAGAGAGTCTGAAACGGTACAGTGCTCTGCATACGCAGGCGTATACGATGAAATATACCGCCAGCAGCTTGAAAGCGGCGTATGGTTCGATTATATCTTTTCAGCATCCGGCGCAGGCACGACGCAGGGCGGTCTTATCATAGGCAAGCTCATTCATCCGCAGTATAAAGCCCCCTCATCACCCGATCCGAAGATAGTCGGCATATCAACTGCAAGAGTTTACGAGCGCGGCGTATTCAAGCTCAAGGAGCACGTATCAAGCTATTACGAGCTTTTCCGCAACGGCGGCAAACCGAACGAAAGCGACGTTGACCGTGAGCTCAACCTCTGCTGTGACTATCTTTGCGGCGGATACGGTCTTTACGACGGTGAGATAGTTGACACGTGCAACAGAATGCTTTCAATAAACGGAATAGAGCTTGACCCCACATACACGGGCAAAGCGTATCTCGGAATGGAAAAATACTTATCGGCAAACGGCATAAAGGGCAAAAACGTGCTGTTTATACACACGGGCGGCGCTCCCTTGTTTTTCGATCACCTTCTTAACAATACATAATGGAAAGAACAGTCAGAAGAATACCTCAAAACGAAATACAGGACCAGCTCGGTTATATGCATAAGGTACGCAGTATCGTGTCAAAAAAGGCAGAGCAAAGAGGCTCTTGTATGAAATACTGCGTTATAACGTACGGCTGTCAGCAAAACGAGGCGGACAGCGAGCGTCTTTCGGGAATAGCAGAAAAAATGGGCTATGTGCAGGTATACAGCGAAAAGGACGCCGATCTGATCTTAGTCAACACCTGTGCCGTGCGTGAGCACGCAGAGCTTAAGGCACTGTCCGTAACGGGACAGTATAAGCACCTCAAGGAAGCCAATCCCGAGCTTATCGTAGGCATCGGCGGATGCATGGTATCTCAGCAAAGACGGTGCGACGATATAAAAAACAGTTATCCGTACGTTGATTTTCTTTTCGGCACGTCAATGCTCTACCGAGTGCCCGAATTTATTTACAAGCGTCTTACGGGCGGAAAGCGCGGCTTTTACTCCGAATTCGGCGCAGGCTGTATCGCAGAGGGCTTACCCGTAAAGCGCGAGCATAAGCATAAAGCGTGGGTGTCGGTAATGAACGGCTGTAACAACTTCTGTACGTACTGCATCGTTCCGTACGTCAGAGGGCGTGAAAGAAGCCGCTATAAAGAGGACATCCTCGAAGAAATACGCACCGTTGTAAACGACGGCTGTCACGAAATAACGCTTTTGGGGCAGAACGTAAATTCATACGGTCTCGATCTTCCCGAATACGTCGGCAAATACGATTTTTCATCGTTATTGCAGGATATAAACGAAATCGACGGCGATTTCATCGTCCGCTTTATGACCTCGCACCCGAAGGATGCAAAAAAAGAGCTGATAGACACGATGGCTCGCTGTGAAAAGATCGCTCCGCATTTTCACCTGCCGCTTCAATCGGGCAGTGATGAGATACTGAAGCGTATGAACAGAAAATACACATCCGAATATTATCTCGGTCTTCTTGCGTATATGCGTGAAAAAATACCGGATATATGCGTTACGACGGATATTATAACGGGCTTCCCCGGTGAAACGGAGGAGGATTTTGAAAAAACTCTTTCACTCGTTTCGATCGCCCGCTACGATATGATATATTCATTTATATATTCTCCCCGCCCCGGCACTCCCGCCGCGGAATACGGCGATCAGATAAGCGCAGAGGATAAAAACAGACGCTTCAGACGTCTGCTTGATCTGCAAAATCAGATATCGTACGAAAAAAATCTCTCAGCAGTCGGCAAGACGTACCGTGTGCTGTGCGACGGCTTAAGCAAAAACGACGGCGGTATGTATACGGGCAGAACGGCGGGAAACAAGCTCGTTCATTTCCCGTGTAACGAGGATATGACGGGCAGATTCGTAACCGTTAAAATAGCGGCAGCCCAGCCCTACGCCCTTTTGGGTGAGCTTGTGCAGTCCGATATATCGCAATAAACAGGAACAAAAATGAAAAAAATATCAGCAATAATTCTATCCTTTGCCGCCTGCGCCGCACTCGTATGCTGTCAGGGGCAGAGCGACCCTCAGACAAACGGCGCAACAGAGCAGGAAACAACGATGTCAACTCAGGCGCAAACAGAGATCACAGCAAGCGGTAAACAGCTTGCCGCGTATGCAACTCAGGCGAAGGAAAGCCTTGAAAGCTACAAATATAAGTCAAGCACGGAAATGACCTTTCTCGGCAGTACCTCCTGCGTCACGTCAGTCCATAGGGTGCTGAACGCAGATGACGGACTGTATTACAGCTGCTCGTCGGAAAACGGAACGTTTTCAGCGTCAGGTGCATTTTACTATATAGACGGCGTGATGTATACGAAGCTTTTAAACTCCGTTCAGAAGCTCGAAATGCCGCAGGATGATTTCCTCGCTCACGCAGAAAAAACGAGCGTATCAATACTCGGCGATTTTTCGCAGACGTTCGAGCAGTACACCGTTGAGGAAAACGAAAACGGCACGCTCATTCACTTAAGCGGAATAAATGCCGATGCGCTTTTAGATCAGCTCAAAGCATCAGACCCCGCATTCAAAATGGAAAACGCCGGCATCACGAAATGCGACGTTTCCATACAGACCGACAAAAACGGCTTTCCGTTAACGGAGCACGTAAGCGTTGAATTTACCGTAAGCATAACGGGCGTTACGGTAACGCTCGGCATAGACCATACGGGCGAATATTCCGAATTCAACTCAATTACAAAGGCGGATTTTCCGAGCGTTGACGAGCTTTTGAACACCGACGGAACGCAGGGCAGGTCTTCCGAAAGCTCGGAAATATAAACGGCAAACAGATCATCAGATAACAAAGGCGCAAATAAATACGGCTTTGATTTTATAATCTTTTTACTATCTTGAAAGGAAACACGGTATGAAAAGAATTTTGGCAATATTGCTCAGCGTATCAATGCTCGGCATTTTCTGTGCGTGCGGCGGAAGCGATACGCAGACAGAACCGGACGAAACGAAGAAAAAGGCGGAATCATCCGCGCTTGCAGACGATACGTCAAGTGAACAAACAGGTGAGAGTACAGATGCTCCGACAGCCACAGAAACGGAACGTGAGCTTACAGCGGACGAGGTACTGAACGACGCTCTTACAAAAAGAGATGCTTACAAATCGTTCACGTACACCTCGGAAACATCTCTTGAGATGTTAGGCACGACGGAAACAGTAAACGGCGTTGAAAAATTCGTAAGCGCCGATAACACGGAATACTCAAACGTATTTTCCGCAAAGGTTGACGGAGAGGAATCCGAATCCAAAAACACGTATTACACCGACGGTAAGCTCTATATAGATGAAGAAGGCGAGCTTTTCTGCGGTCCTGTATCAACAGAAGACCTTAAAGCCTACCTGGCAAAAGAAGCAACGAGCGCAAAAATACCCATGCTTGCTCAGACGTGCAAAAAATTCAGCATAGAAAAGGCTGAGGGCGGCTTTACAGTTACAGCGGAGGAATTAGATCCCGCAGCCGTTGTTGCACTTGTCGATTCCGACGCCTCAATGGAAGGCATCGACGTTGAAGTCAGCGGAAAGATCGTATTCAATATAAATGAAAACGGCGATATCGTATCGGAAAAATTGGACGTGACGTTCAAGCTCTCTCAGTCGGGCATATCAATGGAGCTCGGAATATCCATCAGCGGTACGTTTTCCGACGTAAACACGCTTGACGATGTCACCTTTGACGGCGTTGACCTTGACGAATACAAGCACGTAGACGATCTTTTTGCGGCTATGGAGCTTGCAGACGCGGCATTACAGTGCGTTTTCTACGACAGCGAATACAAGATCGACTATAAATTGCAGCTAAGCGACGGGACGGAAACACTTACCGACGTTCAGAATATAGTATGCAATATCGGAGCTGACGAAAACTACAACACGACCTTTATGATGACGGTGCAAAGAGATTTTCCTATGATACCGGCAAAGAAGACCGTCATAAAGCTGTCTCAGGATGAAAGCTACACGGAAGTGGACGGAGTAAAGACCGCTATTGAATACTCCGACGAGCTTATGTCTGATATTATGTATGCATACGACGAGCCCGTTATCGCATCATTGGGCTACGCAAGTAACATAAAGATCGAAAAGACGGCAGACGGAACATTATATACGTTCGATATAAGCGAGGACAACGCATTTATAATTGCGGATATGCTTCTTGCAAGAACTATCAGCAGTGATATGTCAAGCGCCGATATGGATGATATCGACGTAAAATCTCTCAGCGGTGAAATATTGGTAGATAACGACGGCTATCCAGTATACTATATGAACAAGGCTGAAATGGTTCTTACAAAGGAGAACGCACCCATATCGTTCGTTTACGAATCGAAGATATCAGCCAACGCATAATTCCATCTTTGTATATACATTATTTAAAGGAGTAATCGAAAATGAAAAAGCTTATCAGTATAATTCTTTGTATTGCGGCTCTTTCGGTATTCGCCGCTTGCAATAACGGTAATACCGATACGGACGAAACGAAAAAGCCCGCAGATCAAACAACGCAGGCAGAAAGCACGGACAGTGCAACGAACGTCACAAACGGAACGGAAGGTTCTGAAACGGACGCTGAAACCGATGCCGAAACAGATGCTCAAACAGAGCCCGAGCTTACGCCGCAGGAGCTCATTGCCAACGCGCTTAGCAAAAGAGACGCGTATTCATCGTATAAATACGATGCAAATATCGTTATGAGCGTATTCGGCGAGGAAATGAAAATACTCGGCACGGAAATGTTCATCAATAAAAACGGCAGCATCAGCTACGCTACATACTCCGTTGACGAAGACGGAGAACAGTCTGACGGAACATTTTACAGAGACGGCGTAATATACACGACCGTCAATTACGAGGAATGCTGCGGAAAGCTTTCAACGAAAGAGTTTTTGGACTACTTCAAGAAAAGCTCCGCAATGATGGAGATCTCGTCGCTTTTGCAAAGCTGCACCGAATTTACCGCAGAAAAGGGTGAAAACGGCACGGTTACAGTAAAATCAAGCGAAATGGACTTTACCTCTCTGAGCGAAATTATGGGTATCGACAACAGCGATATCGCAGGCATGGATATGCAGGTAGACGGCAGCGTTGCCGTTACGATAGATGCAAACGGAGATGCGGTATCAGAGGTATTCGACATCACGTTCAAAATGGGGCAGGCAGGAATCACGGTTGAAATGCCCGTAAAGATAACGTCAACGCTTTCACAGATAAACTCACTTACGAGCATCACGTTTGACGAAAAGAAGCTTAAGGATTACGAACCCATACAGGAAATAGGCGCATTCATGGAGCTTTGCGACATAAGCGATGCGTGCTACGAAATAACAGGCAACTGCCTTATCGAATACAAGCTCGACGTAGATCAGATGGGCACTCACGAGCAGAAGGCAAACGTAAGATTTGATTACGATGAAGAAAAGCTGTGCGATATCATCGATATTCAGATAAAGGAAAAATTCACGGTCGGAAGTGATTCGATAACGACCGATAAATCCGTATTTTTGTCACCCGAAAGCAGCTATATCACCGAAAACGGCGTTAAGACGGACGTTGAATACGACAATGATGCATCAGACGAAATTATGAGTGTGTATACAGAGTACGTATTCGGTTATCCGGAAATAGCGCAAAACGTAAAAATCACTTCCAAGGACGGCGGCAAGCTGTATACGTTTGACGTTAAAAAGAACAACGAAACGAACGTGCACATATTCCTTAATACTCTGACGAAAAGATCGTTTGACGGCGACATAGGCGTTGATGATATTACGGACAAAAAGGTTGATTATATGAAGGGCGAAATACTCGTCGATGCAGACGGTAACGTCGTATATTATAAAAACAGCGCGAAGATCGAGATCACGGCAGACGGCGTAACGAGAACCGTTATTTACGAAACAAAGGTATCGCCTGCTGCAACTATCGTAGCTTAAGGACAAAACCAAACGCGGCGCAAGCCGTTAAAAGAAAGGAAGAATAACTTATGAAAAAGACGTTAACTCTTCTGCTTTGTATTATCATTTCTCTCTGTCTTGTTTGCTGTACCGGCAAGGGCGAGCAAACGAGCGCAGACACATCAAACACAACGGATGTATCGGACGACGGCAAGGAAACCGACTCAAACGGAACACAAACGCCCGCCGACACCTCATCTCAGAGTCCTGATACGGATCCTTCGACAGACGGCACGGACACCCCGTCCGAAACAAGTCCTTCGCCTGACACGCAGGGCCCCTCAGACACATCGCAGGCGCCTTCCGATACAACAAACGGCCAAGGCTCAACAGATGCGCCCGTTGAGGACACTATTGACGGCAAAGCGGTAGCAACTGACGCTGCAAATAAAAAAAGCAGTATAAGCAGCTATACGCAGACCGTCACAACGAAAATGACGCTGGCAGGCAAAACGAGCAGTGCAGAATCGTTTGAGCAGTACAGAAAAACGTCGTCTGCAATAAGCTACTTGCGCAAGATCACGAGCAACGGAAGAACATCCGCCGAATACTACAAGGACGGGTACTTCTACACCGAAGCTGACGGCGGTCTTTTCAAGGGCAAGCTCTCGCAAAGCGAATTTGAAAAGCTGAGATCATCTGCCGCTGGCTTCAGACTCAGCGCGGGCGATTACGGTGCGTTCAACACGTATACAGCCGCAAAAGCAGCAGACGGTATCACAGTTACGATGACAGACGTTAACACACAGTCATTCACAGCCGCAGACGATCTTAAGGCGGAAATGGCAAAGCAGAATGCAACGATCGCCATAAAGTCGGCAACGTGCCGCATTCTCGTAAACAATGACGGATATATAACGTCAGAAAAGTCAGTTATCACTCTTACGGTAGAGCAAGCAGGCATGAGTCTTGACTTTACAGTTGAGCTTGATGAAAAAACGTCTGATATCAACGCAGTTTCGGGAATTTCCTTCCCTGCCGATAAATTCGCAGATTATACGAACGTTGACGATGTCAAGGGCGTAAAGGTCCTGACGGATGCAGCGTATGCATACGCAGAGCTTTACGAATCGGGCGCAAGCTTTGATTTTAAATCACAGATATCCGTAAGCGGCGGCGATATATCGTACACCAGCACAACGCAGGGAAAATGTGAATTTACCGCAGGAGAGAAAACAACTGTCGCTATATCCGCAAGCGGAAGCAGTAACGGCGCAGACAAAGCCCTGAACGTAAATTCAGACGGCGCGCAGCTTACCGTCAGCGATGGGACAGAATCGAAAACGATGGCACATGACGAGCAGATCGTCTGGACGTATATCGACAGCGTTTGGGTATCCTGCTATGCGTACGGCGACAGCATAACGTCCCTTTCATCATCAAATTCCGCCTCGGGCACAAGGTATGCTTACAGCCTTTCCGAAAAGGCATTAAAGGACGTACTTACACTTGCAGTTGCGGTAGTAGATCCCGCACTCGATGCGAGCGATGCGAAAAACATAACAGTAAATACGTTCAAGGGCGAAACCGAGCTTGACAAAAACGGAAGCATCGTAAAAACATCAACGCAGGCAGACTTCACGTTTGAAATAAACGCAGTGCAATACACCGTAAGCATTTCATACTCAGCCGAGCTTTAATAAACAATACTCAAAGGTCTTTGTCAAACGGCAAAGGCCTTTTGTTATGCAAAAATCCATCAATAATATTTATTTGCTTGACATATTAAATATTTTACTATATAATAGCAGTAAAGTCGGAAAGGGGGCGGGGATATGAAGAAAATACTTATTGCTGACGATGATGAAGAAATCGCTTTTCTTATATCCGACGCCTTGACGGACGAGGGATATTCGACAGTATGCGTTCATAACGGTGACGGGGCAATACAGGCAGTGAAGAATACTGCATTTGACCTTATTTTACTTGACGTTATGATGCCGAATACCGACGGTCACGCCGTATGCAGAAAAATACGCTCTGACGTAAGCTGTCCTATAATATTCGTGTCGGCAAAGAACCGAAGCGAAGATATGCTGCTCGGCTTCAAGATCGGCGCTGACGATTACATTGAAAAGCCGTTTGATCTTGATATACTTACGGCAAAGGTAAAAGCAAGGCTGAACGGCTCTGACAGACGCATAAAAAAAGCTCCGCGTATTAAGTCTTACGGCGATATAACGATAAATGAAGATGAAATGTATGCAAAAAAGAACGGCATTGCGGTCACTTTATCGCCAAAGGAGCTGCAGCTGCTATGCTATCTTGCCGAAAACGAGGGCAATACGTTATCGAAGGAAGAAATATATAAAGCAGTATGGGAAAGCGATTACGGCGACATAGGCGCCGTAGCCGTACACATAAAGCATCTGCGAGAAAAAATTGACCCAAGAGGCAAATATATAAAAACCGTCTGGGGCTCCGGATACAAATTTATCGTTCCGGCGGAGGATGGAAAATGAAGCTCTCCGTAAAGCTCGCCATTCTTTTCACCGCCGCGTTCATAACCGACCTTGCCGTTCTTCTGTGCTTTTACCTTTCTATAATAAAGGACGGCAGCGATATTTCGGTAAATGAAATAAACACACTGCTCACAGTGCAGATAGTCACAACACTCGTGCTTTTTGCCGTTATTGCATTCGTTTTGAACAAGATCATTTTAAAGCCTGTAAAAAGCCTTACCGATGAGCTTGCGGAAAACGCAGACACGCCGTTTTTCAAGGACGACGGCGGCTTTGAGGACATAAGACGCGGCATTGAGGAATATTCCGACGCCTTGCACAACGAAAAGCAGAAGCAAAGCCGGATAATAGCATCAATATCACACGATATAAAAACCCCGTTAACGTCTGTTATCGGATATGCGGAAATGCTTCAAAAGCCCGATATTTCCGAGGAAAGACGTGAAAAATATTCAAAGATCATTCATTCAAAGGCTCACAAAATACGTAATATGATCAATGAATTTGACGATTATTTAAGCGGTGAGCTCGGCAAGCATCCGAATATGCAGACCCTCAACGTGCGCAAAACGTGCGAGGAATTTACCTTATCGCTTCGCGAGCAGTTCCCCGCTGACAAGTTAAATATAGACCTGCTCTGCACCTCTGACGGATATATAAGCGCAGACCCTGACAGACTGTACCGTGTATTTATGAACGCCGTATCAAACAGCATCAGCCACGGACAAAGACAAACGCTTAATTTTCATATAGCCGTAACGCAGGAAAACGGAGAATTTGTATTCGTTCTCACCGACGACGGCGTCGGCGTTACGCAAGAGCAGTTAAAATGCGTGTTTGAGCCTATGTATACGAGCGATCAGAGCAGAAGCGTCGCAGGGCTCGGACTTGCAATATGCAAGGAAATAATCTCATCGTTCAACGGCGAGATATACGCAAAAAGCGAAAAGGACAAATATTTTTCGCTTGTATTCAAATTACCCGTCTGTAAGGATACGGAGTAATTTTGCTTACGGAAAGAAAGGATAACCTGTAAATAATGAAGCAGACGTTGAAAAGCCTTCTTAAAAACCGTGCCGTATGGGCGTTGTGTGCCATACTGATAACGGTTCTTTGCGAGGTATTCATATTCAATTTTCAATCATTCAAGCTAAACGGTGACTATACGAAGATCACCCCGAATCTTGAAAATGCCGTTATAAGCGGATTTGACGTAACTGACGAGGGACTTATCTCAACGTCAAGAAATCCCTTTATAGAATTTACGAACATAAACGCAAAAATAGGAACTCTGTATATAAACGCAACGCTCGAAGAGGACGCCTGCGTTGCATATACCGTCGATTTCACCGACAGCACGAATGCCTCTTACAGATTGAGAACAGGCCTCGTTGACGGCAAAATAGCATACAACGCCGAAAATACGAAATACGTTGACTGTCAGTTTTCAGGAAACGTCGAAAAGCTGAAAATAAAGTTCTCTCTTGATTCCGGCGAAACTCTCGTTATAGCAAAAAACGGAATATCATTCAACAAGGATATTCCCGTGGACTTTTCGTTTTTACGTGTCGGCGTAATACTTTTATGCGTTTTTCTCGGATATTTCCTTTTGAAAAGCCGTGCCGTCAATCTTGATATTGAAAGCTCGCAGATAACGGTAAATACCGTAACGGCGATCGTCTGCATCGCCGCCTGCCTTTGCGCAATGCTTATGACTCCGAATCTGCTCGGAAAAAGCATCGCTCAGCCAAACGGAGATCAGATAACGAAGGAGCTTGTCGACGCCTTTGCAGATGGCAGAATTACCCTTGACCGTCAGGTTGAAGAGGAGCTTTTGAAGCTGAAAAATCCGTACGACTGGAGCGAAAGGCTCGAAAACGGTACAAGCTACGCATGGGACCACGTAATGTTTGAGGGAAGATACTATTCCTATTACGGAATTGCACCCGTCATACTGCTGTTTTTGCCGTTCCATTTAATAACGGGCGATTACTTTTCGACCGCCTTTGCGGTATTTCTTTTCGGCTGTATCGGATTAATATTTCTATCACTGTTTTTCAGATCGCTTTGCCGTAGATTTTTCGGCAAAATAAGCGTCGGAATGTACACCTGCGCCCTTTTAACGCTCGTTCTGAGCTGCGGAGTATGGTACTGCTTTATGACTCCGAACTTTTACGAAATAGCACAGAACTGCGGCTTTATGTTCGTGTGTCTGGGCGCGTATTTCCTTGTATCAAGCGGAATATTTTCAGAAAACGTATCAAAAATAAAAATATGCTTATCAAGCGTATTTTTGTCCCTTGCAGTGTTGAGCCGTCCCACGACGGCAGTCTGGTGCATAGCCGCAGTAGCGTTTATTTCATTCGGTGCGTTCGATATGAAAAAGGGCGGAAAGAAAGCAAGATCCATCATCGGATTTTTATCGTGCGCTCTTATTCCGTTTGCGGTTATCGGCTCTGTGCAGATGATATACAATTACGCGCGGTTCGGATCGTTTACCGACTTCGGAATACAGTATTCACTTACCATAAACGATTTTACACGCTCGGAATACTCACCGCAGATGGCTTTCATCGGCTTTTACAATTTCCTTTTTGCATTCCCCGTTATAAAGCCGGAATTTCCGTTTATATTCTCGAATTTCTCCGATCTCGGCGTAAACGGATATTACTTTATCGCAAACAGAGTTGCAATAGGTCAGTTTTTCCGCGTTATACCGACGTTTGCATTCTTGCTCTTGCCGTATGCGGTACGGTCGCTTGAAAAGGGCAGAAAAGCCGTGTTTTCATCACTGTGGACACTGTGCTGTGTAATACTGCCGTGCATCGTTATCTATTCCATCTGGGAAAGCGGATACGGCGTAAGATATTGCGTGGACTTTTCCTGGCAGATGACGGCAGGTGCGTTCGTAATTCTTTTTATTCTTTATCAAAAGAGCCAAAACGAAGCTATTAAAAGGCTGTGCCGCTATGCCATTGTAATAAGTCTTTTTGCGTGTGCTTTCGTAAACATCGCATCGTTTATAGAGTACGGCTCGTCATCGAACGAAGCCGTTATCGCACAGCTTGCAAAAACGCTTGAATTCTGGAAATAAAATTGAGGTAAAAAAATGAAGGATACCGTAATATATCTCGTCGTTCCCTGCTATAACGAGGAGAAGATGCTCCCGATAACGCAAAAGGCTCTTTCCGAGCTTCTGAATGATATGATAAGCAGAGAAAAAATATCGCAAAAAAGCCGTATGGTGTTCGTCGATGACGGCTCAAAGGATAACACCTGGCAGATAATAGAGCGGTACTGCTCATCAGATCCGCTTGTAAAGGGGGTAAAGCTATCACGCAATAAGGGCCATCAGAACGCCCTTCTGGCAGGTCTTATGACCGTAAAGGCTGAATGTGATGCGGCGATCTCGCTTGACGCTGACCTGCAGGACGATATCGGAGCTATTGAAAAAATGATAACCGAATACGAAAACGGCTGTGAAATAGTTTTCGGTGTGCGCAGTAAGCGTGAAAAGGACACGCTGTTCAAGCGTGCAACCGCTCGCGGATTTTACAAGGTGATGCGCTTTATGGGCGCTGATATCATTTACGATCACGCCGACTACCGTCTTATGAGCCGCAGAGCGCTTGACGAGTTGGAAAACTTCAAGGAGGTCAACCTGTTTTTAAGGGGCATCGTTCCGATGATCGGCTTCAAAACGGGAACCGTTCTTTACGAGCGCGGCGTACGCACGCAGGGCGAAAGCAAATATCCGCTTAAAAAAATGATCGCCTTTGCCGTTGACGGTATAACATCGCTTTCCATAAAGCCCATACGCTTTATAACCTTTCTCGGACTGTTCATTCTGTTTGCAAGCACGGCGATACTTATATATTCTCTCGTGCGTCACTTTATGGGTCATACGGTCTGGGGCTGGACGTCGCTTATGGTGTCCATCTGGGCGATCGGCGGACTTCAGCTTTTTGCCATCGGCGTCGTAGGAGAATACGTAGGAAAAATATATCTTGAAACGAAGGCACGTCCTAAATTCATTGTAGATAAATACATCGGAAATTGAGAAAATGAACGGAAAAAATAATATCAATATTGTTCTTGTAGAGCCCGAAATACCGCAGAACACGGGCAATATCGCACGCACCTGCGCCGCAGTCGGCGCAAGTCTGCATCTTGTAAAGCCGATGGGCTTTACGGTAGACGATAAAAAGCTGAAGCGTGCCGGGCTTGACTATTGGCACTATCTTGACATCACGTACTACGAAAGCCTTGACGATTTTTTAAAGCAAAACGAAAACGAGGAGCTTTTCTTCTTCACGACGAAAGCTCCCCGTAAATATACGGACGTTACGTACCCGAAAAGAGTTTTTCTCGTTTTCGGAAAGGAAACGAAGGGCTTGCCTGAGCCATTGCTCTGTGCAAACCCCGAAAAATGCGTAAGGATACCTATGAAGGACGGCTTACGAAGCCTCAATCTTTCAAACTCGGCGGCAATAGCCGTATACGAGGCACTGCGCCAGAGCGATTTTGAAAATCTGAGAGGCGACGGCGTGCCCGTCACGTTCAACTGGGAATAAACTCGGAAAAATCGCCCTTGATATACTCGCTCAGCGTGTCAAAATCGGCTGATATATCACGTGATGTATGGCTGTCAGAGCCTGCCGTGAGCTTCCGTCCGCCGAGCTGATAATAAAGCTCCAGAACGTAATTGTCGGGAAACGGAAATCCCACGCCCTGACGGAAGCCCGATGAATTTACCTCAAGGCAAAGACCGTTTGAAATAACGGCGTTCAGTATTTTCGCTATCTGTGCTTCGTATCTGCGAAGATCGAGTCTGAAGCCCGATAAATAATAGTATCTGAGCGGATACGTAAGGTGCGCAAGGCAGTCGATGCCGTCAAACACGGCGACGCCGTAAAGCTCCGAAAGATACCTTTCCCAAAGG
>JAFYMA010000133.1 GCA_017556845.1 Clostridia bacterium
AAAAAGATGGACAGAATAACGGGAACGACGGTGAAGATGAAGAACAATATAAAGAACGGAGCGACCATAAAGTAGCCTGCCTTATATTTTTTCATCTCACGCCATGTCCATTGAAGCTTTGTCATATCTTTACGGGAAACCGGCTTAACATCGGTTTTAACTGCCGCACTCTGTGACATGTGTGTACTCTCCTTATCAGAATTAAATAAAGAATATATTTTTACTTATATTATAGCAAGCTGAGATCATCAGTTATTGCCACTGACATCTTCATACGTCGGCAGACCGAATTCCTGACGCTTTCTTGAAAGCTCACTGTTTATGTTAATGATGTTATCAAGAAGTGCGTCAACAGGATCAGTACCGTTGTTATACGCATCAAGGAATGCGAAGTCGACGTAACGTGTTATAATATAGCCGCCGGGATATTCCGGTGTACCCTTGAGGTTCTGGAACTGAGCTTCAAGGTTTTTCATTTCCGATGAGGTCCACGGCATGCTTCTGAGCGCTTCCATATTTGCTGTGTTGTACTTTGCAGCCATACCGATAAGAGCTTCGTACTGTCTTGCATATTCACTCTGTGCAGGGGCGTCTGTCCACCACTTTATGAATTCCCATGCATCCGCTTTTACCTTTTCAGTTCTGTTTTCGTCAGCCATAAGGATAACTGCAGAAACGCTGCAAGGTACGGAATTGTTTATTTCGCCCGTTTTAGCATCTATAGTACCGGGAAGCGGAACGAATTCCCAAAGTCCCTTGATTTCCGTTGCGTATATTGAGAACTGGTTGTATGAAAGGTAATCTGCTATTGCGATAGGCATTTCACCCATTCTGAAGTACGTAGCCAGATCGTATACACGGGGGAAGTTGTACGAGGTAAAGAGGTCGCAAAGACGCTTGAAGCAATCAAGCGAGGTATTGGAGTCTATATTGATCCTCATACCGTCATCCTTGTAAAGCTCTTCATCAAGCTGATACATGAATATCTGCAGACCGCCAAGGCTGGGCGTCATACCCATATCACGGTAGTTTGTCTGCAAATCGGGGATTATATCGTAAAGATCGTCCCACGTCTTGGGAACTTCAATATCAAGCTCTGCAAATACGTCCTTGCGGTAGAACATCATAACAAAGCCGAGACGCTCAGGAACACCGTAATACTCGTCCTCACCTGTTTCGGGGTTCGCGAGCTTAAGACCTACGAGCGTTTCGGGGTTGAAGCGCTTTGCATCTCCAACGTAATCAAAATAATCCTCATACTGTGTCAAGGGCTCTATCGCATTACGGATAGCGTAGTTGATAACGTCTGCCTGACCTGTTGCAAGTGATATATCAGGACCTGTTCCGGCAAGAGTTGCGGGAAGCAGTGTGCCGGCAGCAACAAGCTTAAGATTTACTGTAACGGGGCAGGATTTATCTACAAGCTCACGCATAACCTGTGCTTCGTCACGGCTCGTTGCTATCCATACCTCAACAACGGAATCGGGATCTACCTCAGTAGATGCACCCAATGAGTTGTAGTCTGTAACGAAGCTCTGGAAGAACGCTCTGATCTCGAACCACAAGCTATCCCAGAAGCTTGCATTTGCATCGGGAAGCTCTGCCTCTGCAGGCTGAATGAGCAAATAGTCAAGCGTCATAGGCTGAAGCTTTGTATTCATTATCCAAGTACCGAGAGTACCCGAGTTTGCCTTGAGGTTGTCAAGGTTTTTCGCTATCTCGTCTTCATCGGTACACATCTTGTTAAGAATGAATATGATCTTTTCAAGTGTAGCGATGTTCTCAGCGGATTTACCACCGGAGATCTCGAGGAACATATTAACGATAGACTGAAGATCATCTCTCGTCTTCTGCATAAGAAGGATCGTATCATAGATCTGTTCAGCAAAGCCGTAGTCCATATTCTCATCAGGTGTAGGACCTGTGATTCTCAATATGGAGTTATATATATCGTTCATGTTCGAAAGTGATTCTTCGCAACGGCGCAAAGCATCGGAAAGGTTACCGTATACAACTTCCAGACGGATGGTGTATTCCTTGCCCTCTTCCAGATAGAACTGGAACGCTTTATCTCCGTTGTTCAAAGGATCAACTACCCAGTCATCAGAATAGTTGAACTGCAGGTAGCTTGCTTCATAAAAAGGTATTTCGCCGTTTATCGTTATACGGCGCGATACGTACAAGCCCGCAAGGGTGTTCTGAAGATATCTGGGAACAATATTGTACAAGCCCGACTGCTTTACGGCACCGGCAGGTATCGTCCATTCGATCCACTGACCGATGTTCTGCCACTTGCTTCCGCCGATCGTGTTCAGCTTCTGCTTTGCAGGATCCTGAGGCTCTGTTATAGGCGATGTTCTGTCGTTGAGTCCGTATATCGTGAGATCTGATGTCTGAGTAGCAAACTCAGCCTGGATCTTATATGAGTTAGACGGATCAACAGCAGGAAGAGCGCTGTACTGAGCTATGTATTCCTCGTATGAGATAGGAGCCTTGTGCTGCTCTATCGTTATCTCATACAGATACATATCGTTCATAACGCCCTCAAGCGCTATTGTGTGCTCGCCTTTTTCGATCACGAACAGGAAGGGATCAACGTGGAAGCCCGAGGAGTCACACAGATAGTATTTGCTCCATGCATATGTCTGTGTTTTTTCCGGCTTCTTATCGTTACCGTTGTGATCCTTGACAAATTCGGGATTGCCGTTTTCATCAAACTCCTTATACTGATCCGCAAAGGCACGCGACATTTCAAAATAGTTGGCTTCCTTAAAAGGAACCTTGCCGTCTATTCTGAGCACACGCTCAATATTGGCAGTATTAGCGGACTGAGACGCATCCTCAACCGGTCTGAACACTAAATTAATAGCGTAATAGCCTGTTGCTTCAACGCTGAACTTCCAGGAAACTGTGCCTGCTGCGGGGGTGAAAAGGACACTTCCTTTTTCTCCGTCCGGATCGTTCAGCACGGACGCTTTGTCTTCTTCCGTACCGTATTCTTCATCTGCGGTAAAGGTGTAATCGGTGGCTGCGTTGATAGTAACCGATCCGGTTCCGTCCTTTATACCGAGGTTGTTGTTCTCCTGCAAATACTCGTAATACGTTTGTGCTTCAAGCAGCTCACGTACATCCTCGATGCTTGTAACCGTAGATGTACCCGTTGCAGCACTTGATGCCAAAGGCGTCACGACTGTAAGCAGGGCGAGAAAAACAATCAAGATTCTTGATAATTTTGATTTTCTCATTGGGTGCTTCCTCCTGTGAAAATAAACTGAAAACAAGTATTGATCTGAATGTTTGGGCGGATGCATACCGCCGTCCATTTTGCCGTTTTCATATTTTATATTATAATATCATAGAAATCCGTTGTTGTCAAGTACGGTTTTAATAGCAAATAGCGACATTTACCGACTGAAACGCCGTTTTTTCAGTCACAAAAATCGGTATTTGAGGCTTTCTGAAAAGCATTCGGAAACGGAGTATTTTTCCATTTTTTTAAACGCATTTTTGTTAAATTAAATTTACCTTTCTTTATTTATTTCGATTGCGATTCGCTTTGCCAAACACGCAAAAGAACTCATTTTTATGAAAAAACCGTAAATTTTCTTCATTTTTTTGACTTGCTTGCACGTTGGAGTAAATTTCATTTACTTTGTGAAAAGGTATTTTTTTTAACATCCGCGCTCTCATTAATTCTAATTTGTGCAACATAAACAAATTTTCAACAAAAATTTCTACATCGTTTTTTTTAAAAGTTTTTTGTCTATCTTATCAAAAAAGTATTTTTTATCTCCTTTGTAATATTTTTTTGATATCTATTTACATATTAATAATTCGGGCGTATAATAGAGATATGGCAAAAATATTCAACGAGGTCCACACGATGAAAAGCTCAATTATAAAAAAGTGCTTCAGAAGGATACCCACACTGCAAACCGAACGTCTTATCCTGCGAAAGATATCAGTATCAGACTACAACGATATGTACGAATATACACATATAAATTCCGTGACCGATTATGTAACTTGGTATCCGCATCCCGACCGTGACTACACAAAGCAGTATCTGCAGATCGTGCAGGAGCAGTACCGCAACGGTGAATTTTTCGATTGGGCAGTAATTCTCCGTTCTGAAAATAAAATGATCGGAACATGTGGCTTTACATCATTTGATACACAGCATAATTGCGGTGAGATCGGATAAGTAATAAATCCGGCATATGCAAATCGCAGTTTTGCAACCGAGGCGGCTAAAGAGGTTATCAGATTCGGTTTTCTGAATCTGAACCTGCACAGAATATACGCAAGATATATGGACGGCAACACCGCGAGCAGGCGTGTTATGGAAAAGTGCGGTATGACATA
>JAFYMA010000134.1 GCA_017556845.1 Clostridia bacterium
AGGTAGATACATAGCGAAATCTATGTATCTACCTTTTTTATATGAAATTAAATATCGTATTTAGCCAATATCTCACTCGGTGTTTTTCTGAGCAATGATATTATCGGCAATATACCGCAGATAATGCACACTGCGTAAAGTATTATCAGTATGGCTATAGCGTACCATGCAGGATAGAAGAATACCTGTGACATAAGCGACGATGAGCTCGTGCACATTATAAGAAATACGCTTGAAAGCAGGTATCCGACCAGAACCGTACATATAGCAAGGATATTCGCCTCAACGAAAAATTTATACGAAAGGTTCTTTTTCGTCACGCCTATCGCTCTGTATATACCGACCTCTTTAATTCTGTTCATAAGCGACGAACGCATTATGAAATACATACAAACGCTCATAATAACGAGTACTACGCCGATAGTAATAATTCCCGCTATCATACCCGATATATTTTCCTTCGTCACAATTTTGAAAATATCGCTCGGAGTTACAACTGCTGAATCGTACGGCGAATACTTGTATTGCGGCAATGATGAAAAATTATCCTTCAGCCAGTCTTCAGTCACACTTGTATCGTTTGAATGAAGCATTACGTACGAGCCGTTCAATTCTGCTGAAAACTCAACGTTTACTTCCTTATCGTAGCCTTCGTTATAATAGTAATACTTATTCATCATAGCCACTCCGTGAGTTTCTCCCACAAGCTTTGATGCCTTAAGAAAATCATCATAGTTGAGTATGCAGCGCGTATCACCGCCAATAAGATCCACGTTGGTCATATAGTATTCATCGCTGTACATATCTATAAGATCGTTTATATTATCATACTCGCCCTTAATTTCCGACTCAAACTCATACAGCTTGTCGTATGGCGGATAATTGCCGTACTTTTCCTTATACTTGACCATCATCATATACTCGTAATCACCGAGGATCTGATACTTCATATCGGCAATATTCTTTTCAAAATATATCCACAGCTCAATGCTTTGGTCTACTGCGTATCTTTCAGCCAGATATCTATCGGATTCTGCGTAAAAATACTCAAAATACTTATAGTAATCATTGAGCATTGCCTCGTCAAAATATCTATAAAAATCCTCTTCCTCTTCGGAAATACCGGGGTGAGATTCCTTTACGGCATTGCGGAAAAACTCATCTCGTTCGAGCTTTTTTATACCGTTTTCAGTAAGCCAAGTGCGATAATCAGTAGACGGTATGATCACTTTTTCCACCTTAAACGGCAAGCCGTTTATTTTTACCGTCTGTCCTGCGCTCGGAAGCTCTGTTTCATCGTACATTCCCTTTACTATGACGGTAGTGCCGGGCTGAACCTTAAGTGAAAGGTTTTTGTCGGAAACAAAATATGAATTGGAATTTTCAACCGATCTTTTTGCAATCGCCGATTCCGTAAGATATACTGCAGTTTCGCTTGACTTCACAACACCGGCAATTCTGAAAACACTTCCCCTGTCTCTCGAGATCAAT
The DNA here is from genome assembly GCA_017556845.1 of Clostridia bacterium. GTDB lineage: Bacteria > Bacillota > Clostridia > Oscillospirales > CAG-272 > RGIG7213. Next base: position 1,492 of record JAFYMA010000134.1, read on the forward strand.
CCCACAAGGTCTCTGTATTCGGATATATATCCGAGCGATGATGTTTCGAGCAGCTTGTCGGCAACCTTGCTCGTTATGATCATCTCACTATCGGAAATACCCGTATTCTTTCCCGCTAAAGCCGTAAGATCCTTTGCAAGAGTTTCTGAAAGGAACGATGCCGTAGCGGTCAGATCACCTGCCAAAAACGTTTCAAACGTTTCAAAAGCTCCGCAGGAGAAACTCAATTCTTCGTTCTTAAGATCGGAAACAGGCGTAGTTGATATAAAATCTATTCCGTTTTCGCCGTTTTGTGCAGCATTGTAAAGCTGTTGAGAGATCTCACCGTCAGACGTATAAACGTAATAAACATTGTGATTATACGTGTCAGATGCGTTCAGCATATCGTCTATCGACGTACCGAATACCGCACTCATAAATACCAAGGTCAAAGCAAATACAGTCATACATCTGCGTAGGAGCTTTGAGCTTTTTTTGTTATGCTTGAAGTTTGCCTCAAAGCCTGCCTTAAGCGAATCCGCAAAGGAAAACAGCTTTCCGTGATTTTTGCCGTTTATTGGCGGCAAAGCAGACATATCCACGCTTTCGGCATTTATTTCTTCCCTTGCCGTTTCCTTATATACTCCGTAATCGAGCTTTACCTCGCTCGTACTGTCAAGAACGTGAACGCTCGGATCGTCAACAGACAAATACAGCTTGCCGCCGTTATTTATTATCTTTATCGAAACAGGCTTATCTGATGCATTTCCGTAATACTCTACGTTGACATCTGAGCTTTTTACCTGCCTTTTTTCAAGCTCGCCGAGATAAATAGTGTTTTTATCCCTTGCTTCAAATCCGTATGCCGAATCGTTGTGTCTTACGTTTGTTATTTTACCGTCCGCAAGCTCTATTACAGTATCGCAGTAATAGTCAACGAGATTTGCCTCGTGCGTAACTATAAGCACAAGATGATCGCGTGATATGGCTTTGAGCAGATTCATTATCTTGACAGTATTTGCTTCATCAAGATTTCCCGTAGGCTCGTCGGCAAGTATGATCTTCGGATTTTTTACTATCGCACGTGCTATCGCTATACGCTGCTGCTGACCGCCCGAAAGCGTATCGGGGGTGCGTTTTTTGTATTTTTCCATATCGACGTTTGCAAGTGCGGCACAGACACGGCGTTCTATCTCGTTTTTATCGGTAACACCGCAAAGCCTCAGAGCATCGGCAACGTTATCAAAGCAGGATTTTGATTTATTAAGGTTATAATTCTGAAATATATATCCTATGTACTGATTACGCAAAACGTCGGTATTCTGACTGATACTTTTGCCGAATATTTCAATACTTCCGCCTGCGAATTTATCAAGACCGCCTATGACGTTCAAAAGCGTTGTTTTTCCGCATCCGCTTTTGCCGAACATTGCTACCATTCCCTTTTCGGGAAGCTGCATGGTGACGTTATTGATAACGTGGAGCTGGTTTTGCTTACCCTTATTGAAATATTTATTGACACCTTTGATATTTATCATTCTGCCTGACCTCCCTTCAAGGATTTCTTTACACTCTGCCCGAACAGCTTTTTGACCTGCTTATGCGTCGTTCTTACCGTAAGCAAAAGCATACCCAAGAATATCAGGGCAAACTGCCACGGATACAGATACATAAAGAATTCGTTCAGAACCGGGCTTGTAAATACTAATATCGCGGCAATTACCGTAAGCAGATATGCAGGCATAAGCGATATAAGCATTCTTACGTACATACCTATCTTTATGACCTTTACGGATATACCCATTGAACGCATTATCGCCATATCGTTCTTGAAGGCGAGAAGCGTGCGGCTTGAGCAAAGATATACGAAGAATGACAAAAATACTACCGTAAGTATCCATACGAAAACGCCGGCAAACGCCATGAGTATCTGCAGTATCACTTCTATCAGCTCAGGAGTGTATGTAGTCGTTGACGGAACGGCAATATATTCCTGATTTGATATTTCCACAGCTGCATTTTCTGCCTTTTGGTCATTTTCAAAAAACAGCGAAAACTGTGTGTACGAGTCGGAAAGCACCGAATTTGCAACAGATTTCAAAGCATCTGTACTTATATATACAGTATTCTTGTCACTGTGTTCGATATTAACGCTTGATGCATCAACGAAGCTTTCAGCACCGAAGGTCTTTGAAAACGATTGTGAAAACGACGTGGAATCAAATGAATAATAATCGTGCTTATAGTACGAAAAATTGAGCGTGAGCGACGGAGAAAATCCGTTTTCTATTTTTGCAGGATAATATATCTGCTCGCCTTTAAGCTCAAATGACGGAATTATAATAAGTCCGCCGTCTGACAAAACCGTCTGTTCTCCCTGCTTATTCGTTGCAGTAAGCGATGCTGTGGGATAATTGTTCACCAGAACGAATGACAGTGACGTAACAGTATCAAAGCCATCCTTTGTAAGAAGGCATTGCGGGGAAAGATTGTTATCGTAATAATACTTTATTCCCGAAATTTCCAAACGCAGATCGGATAAAAAAATATGGTCGTTCTTTATTTCATTTTTACCGAAAACGTCCTGATAGTATATAGGCAGATACAGGAATACCTCGTTTTCCTTTTCGGGATAAGAGCCTATAATATCAGCACCGTAATCTACTCCGTATACGAAATCTGCGCAAAAATATTTGTAATCATTCAAGTGAGGCGCACGGAGTGACATTCCGCCGCCATCGTCCAAGAGATGATCGTATCTTATGTATGTTTCAGCGCCGTGCTTTTCTGCAAGAGCCTTTATTTCTTCCTCCGTCGGCACAGATCCGTCACGCTTCACGGTGACTACTCTGCCGTCGATATGCTCAAACATATAATTTTTATCAAAGAAGATCATCATATCGCTTGATGATGACGTTATCGTTGCAATTCCCAACGTACCTAAAAAGAGCAAGATACACAAAAACAGTGAAAGGCGCGGCTTTGATGTGAATATTGCCTTGCCGAGCGATATTCCGTTTTTAATATCACGCCCTTTTGCACGGGTCTTGATGCTTTTTTTATCATTTTGTACTATGTTTTGTTCATTCGACAGTCTTTGATCGCTTTCAACCTCGCCGTCAAAAATTCTTATGTGGCGCGTTGCGTGATCCTCCACCTGCTCAAAATTGTGAGTAACGACTATAAGCAGCTTATCCTTTGAGACCTCTTTCAGCAATTCGATTATTTCCTTGGAACTGACTGAATCAAGATTTCCCGTCGGCTCGTCTGCAAGAATTATGGGACTGTCCTTGGCAAGCGCTCTTGCAATAACAGTTCTTTGCTTCTGACCGCCGGACAGCTTGCTTCCCTTGTGCTTTATATGGGATGACAGACCTACTCTGTCAATAAGCTCAAGCGCTCTTTTGCGTCTTTCCTTGCGGTCGTCTATGTTCATCAGCGCAAGCTCAACGTTTTGAAGGACGGTAAAGCTTTCGATAATGTTGTAATCCTGAAATATAAAGGAAATATAATCCTCTCTGTATTTTTCCCATTCGGGCTGCAAAAAATGCGACGTGGGCTCGCCGTCCACGTACATTTCGCCCTCCTCGTACGTATCCATACCGCTGATGACGTTCAAAAGCGTCGATTTACCCGAGCCTGATTTACCTGTAACGGCAACGAATTCTCCTCTTTCAAACGTAAGATTAACGCCCCTGATACCGACTGAGACGTTACCCTCGGACACGTATATTTTTCCTATATCCTTAAGCGAAAGTAATGCCATATTCTCCTCCTTACTATCTTTTCATATACAAAGCCGTATAATTAACCGAAAGGTTTCATTATCAGGTTAATTTATACGATAAATATATCATATATCATTTCAAATTGCAATAGCTTATAACATTAAGATTTAATTAAAAAAAACAGATCGGGGATTTCCCGATCTGTTTTTTTAATTAAAGTGAGTTGATCTTCAGTGTGAACTGGCTCTTTTTTCTCGCAGCGGCATTCTTGTGCATAATGCCCTTAGCAACTGCCTGGTCGATCTTCTTAACAGCGTTCTTGTAAGCTTCAAAAGCTGCAGCCTTATCGCCTGCCTCAAGAGCTGCATCGTACTTCTTTACAGCGGTCTTAAGGGAAGATTTGAGCATTTTATTGCGAAGAGTCTTCTTTTCGATGATCTTAACGCGCTTCTTAGCTGATTTGATATTCGGCACGATCTGTAACCTCCTGAAAAATTTTGTGCTATTAATGCACGTGACCTGAGAGGACGTCTATGCATTAATACCAAAGCACCCGAATAGATACCTTATACGGCGTGTATTATACCACACAATTTCCAAATAATCAATACCTTTTTAAAATTTTTTTCGTTTTTTTCAGTATTTTTTTCGCTTTTGAATAAGATATTTTGAAATATCATCTATTTCTGTCCGTTACATATATTCTTCTTCTGATAATGCACGTATTTTATGCGTCGAATTGTGCATACGCTTTCTTGCTTTTATGATATAGTATGCACCTATACACACAACGAGCAATGCAAAGCAAACCGATATAGAAATTATTATCGGAGCAAATGATGCCTTTTCATTTAAAAAGCGTACGTTTGACAATGTCATTGAATAATCACCGCCATCCTTTGATGAGTGCGGCTTTATGCGTATTTTCATACTTTGTGCGCTGTTTCCCGTCAAGGCGAGAAAATCAGATATATCATAAGTAAGACTTGCTTTATCCTTTACGGATATCTGCGATACACCCTCAAATACGATAGATCGTCCTACAGCATCAACGCCGCGCATAAGTATCATCACGTCTGTATATTCAGTATTTTCAGGTGCATTTACTTCTATATCGAACGATACGTAACCGGTTTTTGAAAGACTTGCATCCGAAAGCATACGGCAAACACCTCTGTACTCGCGCACATCCGTATTATACGTTTGACAAACGAGCTGACCGTATTTTCCTTCGTCTTGCGACGTTACGCTTTTTGCGTTGTCCGACGGATAAAATCCGCACACGCCGTCGGAAAAATCAAATCTCACCGTATCAGGATGGTTTATCGGGGAGATAGGCAGACCTGACAGAACTATGCGCCTTTCCTGATCGGCGGTATGATCATTTATAATATCGGTATAAGACGATACTCCCAAAATTGATGTATACGGTGCTGTTACCGAATTCGACATATCGGTATCTATACTTTCAAACACTCTGTATATTTCTTTTTTTTCATCAGTCATTCCGAGAGAATCGTCATTTGCCGTATAAAGACCTGAATTTTTACATACCGCCTTTGCCGAATCAACATGGGAAGAATAAATAAACGCTTCTACACCTTTTATGCTCTCGCAGGTGTAATATGCAAGTGCGTATGCGGCTGCCTGCTTTTTTTGTTCAGCCTGCGTGTTTTCCCCGGAAGAAAAGGCACACGCGGAAACTGTAATTTTTCGTTTTTGACCGTTATAAAGCAGATCGTCTTCTGCAAGGAAGGAGTCGAGAACTGAAATATTCTTCATAGTAACAAACGGTGTTGACTGCTGCATATCAGCCATATCCTCACGCCAGAATTCCATGCATTGTATATCCGCGTTATAAAGCTCTGCTGCAAGCGACCAGCCGAGATCTCCGTACTGCTTTATACTACTGTTAAAGAGTGTTAAAAATTCCTTTGCCGAATAATCGAGCGTAGAATCGGGGGACATATCGCGAACGGGGGTATTATAGCATCCGTTCACGGAAACGTATACCTTTGCATTTGCATACGTATTTTTAAGCGCCATATAAGCACAGCGAAACGCTTTTGCGTATCTGTCAGTATATTCCTTTACGGACATCTGACCTGAATAATTGGCATATCTGTTTGAATTGACACAATTACCGATGATATAGCTGCCTGCAAAGCCGTATTTACCGTCCTTAACGGAATACCTGCCCGCAAGGAACGTCATCGCAGAATACAAATATTCTCCGCCGCCATCAATTCCTATCCCGTAATATTCAGCATCCTCAGAGGTGCTTATACAATATAATTTTTTGGCGTTTTCACCCGTAGCTTCATCAGGCGGTGTAAGCACTGCCTGAAGATACACGTTTACACCGCTGTCGGACATGACCTTTATTTTGTGGTCAAGAGAGTTTACGTAAGCATCGTCGAAATAATATGTTTTACCGTATAAGTTTACTGTGTGTAACGATGAGGTGTCATCGCTTATGAGCTTATTAAGCTCAACGTTTATAACGGTATGGCACACACCGAGCTGTTGAGCATCGCTTATCAGCCGTATATCAAGACCTTTTTTTGAATGCACCGAAGGATAATTAAACGTATCACCCGCAAGATCACCGTCTGACAGACACACGGGTTCTGTCAGCCTTTCATATCCTTCAGACGTTTTTTTGCCGAGATAAAACGGAGAATACATATATTCACTGCTCAAAATATCTATCTGCGCATTTCCGCTTGATACATCGACGTCCGAAAGCACCGCACGGTCACCGCTGCCTCGAACGGACATGACTATATCGGCGCATTCAGCATCTATTAAAGCTGCATTCCAATTCACGTTCAAAGCTTTGCCGTCTTTATGCAAAACGACCGTTATTCCCTTTCCCTCTGCATCCGAGAGTTGCTCGGATGCAATTACGGTGAGGGAAGAAAGAATAACGGTCAATGCTAATATAAAGGACAAAGCAAATCTGCTTATAC
>JAFYMA010000135.1 GCA_017556845.1 Clostridia bacterium
ATGGAAATGCGAACATTCTGGTCATTTTTCCGTAAAGCCATATTATTTCCTGCTTGCTGGACTTTTACTCTTGCGGGATGCTTTTATATCATTGGTCTTTTCTTTAGGATATGGAGATTGGGTTTGTGGGCATCTAAACCCAATGACAACGAGTACACTGCTTTTGTAGATGGCAAGAAAATCCCTGTCGTCAGATATTATGATGATTTGTCCGACTATGGCGCAAGTGGAAAGTACATATATCGAGATGCAAATGGCGAATTTTACCGCCCACCCGTAAAATAAATAAAAGGCTGAATCACTGTTAAAAAATTGCTGAGTACTATCGGTCGTGGCTACGCAGCTATGCCTGACCGATGTCGGTGCGCCATCAAATATACGGGGTGTTGTGACAAAAAGTGTACGGACGGCACAAAAACACCTCTATGGCAGGCAATATCAGATCTTAAGCGATAAACTGACTTCGTTTTTCAAGCGGGGTCAGTTTTTTTGATTTGGATACGATCGTTGTTGCGGAAGCGAATGTACTCGCCTATGAGATGCGAGGTTCCTTGTAGGGACCGGCGCCCTCGACGGTCCGCAAAGGTATAAATGCAACGCAGAAAACAAAGAGATAACCCCGACAGACCATTAAAAATCTGTCGGGGTTTATTATTCGATAAACCTGTTACTGTTCTGTTTATCGCCAGTTTCGCATTTGTATTACAAAGGCATAGGGATAAGCCCCCGCCCTACGATGTACCGCCATTATATCCACAAATCGGCAGAGAAAACAACATCTCTGCCGAAATTTATGTGTGTCCGTAGGGGCGATTCATGAATCGCCCGTTTTTGTTTTGCGTATTTCGAGCCAAAAGGTTTTTATTTTTAATAAATTCAAGATGCCTTAATGCTGATGTCCGTTGCGGTCACATCCGCGTTATATGCCCATACGCCGTAATAACCGCTGTTGGAAATTACCGCTGAGCCTGAATATACGATCTTTCCGTCGTGATCCTTTACGACTGCCTGATCGTATTGATCGCTTACGCGTATACTGCAAAGCATATATTCTTCGCCGTTTTCTTTATACATATAGAACTTTATAACGTCGTTTGCATCAACTACTACGAGCTTGTGTGCTGTTGAAAAATCCTCGGGGATCGTAAAGTACGCAGGTTTGTAATTCCAGGAATATCTGTCTCCGCCTTTGCCGAAGAACAGACAAGCCTTGTTCGCTCCGTTGAACGAAACGTATATACCGCCCTCTTGTCTTGCCGTACTGCGTCTTTCGGGAAGTCTTAAGCCGACGAATGCAGCGTTCGTTTCGGTATTTGAATTGCCCTTGCCGACGGATCTGAGCGTCAGATGAAATTCATACTGCTTGTATTCTTCACCGTGCGCGTATTGCTTTTTCGTTGAAAACGTTCCGTTTGCGGACTCCTGCTCAAAAAGAACTGTCGAATTTTCCGCAATTACCGCAGCGGTGCTTTCGGGAGCTTCGTATAATTCGAGCATAGACGGGTTAGGCATTTTGGCGGGATTAGGTCTGTACGCGCGGACGAAGTTCGTTATCGACTCGGTAAACGGCTGAGGGCCGAGCGAGCCGTTGATCCTTGCATCAGAGCCGCCGTCGTATCTTTTGTTCGTTCCCGCACACAAAAATACGTGTCCGGGATTGCCGTTTTTGTCGGGATTTACGAATACGATGTCGCCTGCACGGACTGATCTTACGCTTTCGATCAGTTCAAAATCGTGCTCTTCAAAATATCTGTAAAGGTCAAGACCGTGGCGGAAATCCTGATCTATGAAGCCTGCGCGGAAAAGTATCCAGCCTACGAGTCTGTCGCAGGCAACGATTCTTTCCTTGGAATTGATAGCTGTTGCGGTATCGAGCGTACGCCAGTTTATAGCGGGATTTATTTCAGCATCGCCGTATTTGAAGCCCTTGTCGCGTACAAAGTCCGCAACGACCTTGCCCTCTGCCATAAGTCTGTCAACGAGCTCCTTGTACGTAGGCGGCGTCCAGTTATCTACTACCGGCTCTTCGGCATCCGTCTGGGGTACCGTTTCTTCCGCTGCCGTCGTATTGGGCTCCGCTGACGTTTCCGATACGCTTTCAGTGCAGGAAAGCATCAAAAGCGCGCACAGTAAGCATGTGGTGCGTAATAATAATTTTTTCATTTCATATTTACCTTTGCTGTTTATTTGGAAAAATTCCTTATGTGAAATTATATACTATATAATACTTTTTGTCAATAGGCAAAAAGCGCGTACGGAATATGCAATAAAAAACCGCAGGCTTCCGTGGAGGATCCTGCGGTGCTTTACCTTACGCCTTTAATATTTTGCCTGCCCCATAAGAAACGAATAAATAAATTTGTAAAGATGTTCGGGGTTTTCCTTGAAATTGTCCGCCATACGCTCGGCTTGAAATTCCGTTTCGGCGTTTACTGTAACGCTGATGGCACGCTTGCCCTTTCTCGTTATCGAAAGGGTAAGGTCAAACGTTCCGTCGTCATTTTCCGCGGTGCGTGAGGACACCTTCGTTTTCGTTTTGTCAAATTCAAGGAACAAAAGCGCGTGTCTTATTCCTCTTTCGCGCACGTAGCCTGCAATGTCACTTTTAAGCGTGTTTGCAACGAATTCGCCTGCGGGCGTTATTTCGTACGCTCCGTCTGATCTTTCGCATATCAGCTTTGAGGCTTTCAATTCCTCAAACTGATCCATAAAGTCAAAATTGCTCACGAAATCGTCCTGCAGGACTATATCGTTTATCTGCGAATATTTCAACGGGCGGTCAACGTGATCCATAAGGGTGAGTATATAAAGGCGTATATCGCCCTTTTCTGTCAGCTTCATTTCAATATCTCCATCGGTTTTTATGAAAAAATGTTTGTTTTAAAACCATTAATATTTAAGAGTTCTTTGCAGTATATCTCATGCTACGGTAACAATTCTATCATAAAAAAATATGAATATTCAATATCTTGCCGTGAATTTAGTAAATTTTTTTTAAATAACTATTGACATCTTTAAAAAAAATGTTATAATACATATAAACAGCAGAGCAAAAAGAAGAGAGGCAGGCATCCATTCATATGGCAGATGTAAATGACATATCTCTTGCCCGCATCGGTGATGACGGTGCATTCGGCAGACTTATGGCAGAGTATTCGCCTCTTATGATCTCTCTTTGCTCACGCTTTTATAACGACGGCTTGAACGGCGCAGGTCTTGACGATCTTATGCAGGAGGCGAGCATAGCGTTTTATCACGCAATATGCACGTATACTGAGGGAAAGCATACCACGTTCGGTCTTTATGCGAAGATATGCATCAAAAATGCGTTGGTGTCGTATATGCGCAAGCATCCGTCGTTTGAGCAGTCATCTCTTGAATTGGAAAAGGCAGACGAAACGCCGTCAGGCGAGCTTGACCCGCTTGATACGGTAATATCCGCAGAGCAGCTCGTGTTTCTCAAGCAAAGGATAAAGTCGCTTTTAACGGAGTACGAGCATAAGGTATTCGTCCGTTACGCCGGCGGTAAGAGCGTAAGGCAGATCGCATCTGAGCTTGACGTTAGCGAAAAGTCCGTATACAATTCAATAGCGAGAGTCAAGAACAAGCTCAAAAGGCTGATCTGATATATGTCCCGGTAGTTTAATGAGAGCGTTGATTTTCAAAGGTGGCGGTCAGAATCCGTCCGGGGGCAAAAAATTTATATCCATATTTTAAAGCGAGGTACCAAAAATGTACGAAGACAAGACACTGGTTTGCAAGGATTGCGGACAAGAATTCATTTTCTCAGCAGGCGAACATGCTTTTTATGCTGAAAAGGGCTTCCAGAATGAGCCGCAGAGATGCAAAGCTTGCCGCGATGCAAAGAAAAACGCAGCAAGAGCCCCCAAAGAGCTTCACACAGCTGTATGCGCTAAGTGCGGCGGCGAAGCAAGAATTCCCTTTGTTCCCAGCAATGACAAGCCTGTATACTGCAGCGATTGCTTTGCTGAAATGAAGAAAAATTCTGCTGAATAAGCTTTTTAAATGCGGGATGCCGAAAAGCATCCCGTTATTTTATTTTTCCGAATTGACAAAGCAGCATCTGATGTGGTATAATGATAGAACATTGAAACGTAAGGAGACGACGTGATGAAAAAAATATTTCTTTCTTCAATAGCACTCGTTCTTGCCGTGTGTACGTTATCTGCGTGCGGCGGCAGTACGGAGGCACAAAGTGAATTACAGCAGACGGAGCATCAGACACAGGCGCAGACGGAAGCTCAGACACAGGCACAAACAGAGCCTGAAATAACGGATACGTCATTGCCTAAGGATAAGGAGTATTCAGTGCTTTTTATCGGTAACAGCTTTACTTACTGCAGCGATATGCCCTCAGCACTGTTTGCACCGCTTTGCACTGCGGCAGGATATAACGTAAAGGTAGATTCCGTGACGAGAGGCGGATATTATCTGCATCAGTTTGCAAATCAGAATGACGAATACGGCAGAAAAGTAACTCAGATGCTCAGAGATAATACGTACGATTACGTGGTCATACAGGAGCAGAGCGGTAACGCCGTATACAGCCCCAAGAGCTTTTTTGCAGGCGTTCGTTCGATCGCAAGGCTTGTTGAGCGTTACAACGACGGAGAGCTTGTGCTGTTTGAAACGTGGGGATATAAAACGGGCTATCACCTTTTGCCCACTCACGGCGGCAGCACTGAAATGATGGAGATCAAAATGCGCGCTGCGTACACAGCCATCGGCGAAGAGCTTGGATGCAAGGTAGCACTCGTAGGCGTTGCGTTTATGGATATATTCACAAACGAAAAAGCGATCGAGCTGTACGATAAGGACCTGTCGCACCCGTCAAAAAGCGGAAGCCTGCTTGCCGCATACACGATATTCTCAACGATATTCGAATCCGATGTGCGCGGCATCACGTTCGATACGGGCGTAAGAAGAAGCGAGATAAAGCCGTTACAGCAGGCGGCGTATACGGCAGTATTTGAAGAGCATCCCGTGCCGAAAAGACACCGTATAGACTCAACGGAGATGTAAAATATAACAGGAACGTGATGCGGGAGGCGGAACGCCTCCCCTACGG
>JAFYMA010000136.1 GCA_017556845.1 Clostridia bacterium
GGACTCGGACTTTATATAGTAAAGACTATCATTGACGCTCACGGCGAAGAAATATGGGTAGACAGCGTATATCAGGAATACTGTGAATTCGTGTTTACTCTGACGTCGGTTAAGGAAGGCGTAGAGTTAAGACTTCCGACACTGAGAAAGGGCGATAAACAAAATAATTTACAAACTGACGAAAAAAATTAAAATTACTTTAGGAGTAGCACAAAGATTTATTAAAAGAAAAAGGCTATACTTATAGCGTAGGCAATTTCATTTAAGAGGGTTATGTGTTGAGAACTGAGAAAAACGAAATTATCACGGAAAAAGAAAATAGTGACCACGACGTATCCTCGTTCGGCAGTCTGCGGTATAAGCAAGAGTATGACAAACTCGTGCAGAAAAAACAGCAGCAACGCGAGAAAAGCTTCAAGCTGACGCTTATATTCGGTATTGCTATAGCTTTTACCGTTTGTGTTGTATGTGCGAGCGTGGCGTTTGTTGCGTGTATAATAACGACGGCATATCAGAACGATAAAAATGACGGAGCTGTTGCAAGCACCACGTCACTTGAAGCACTCAGACTGGCAGTCGGCGAATATGACATCGTATCTGACAATATAGTTCAGATATCATCATCAATGGGTAATCAGCTTTCCGGCCTTGTCATAACGTCTGACGGATATATACTGACATCGGCAAATCAGGAGCTTAAAAACGGTAATTTGACCGTTAACGGTGAGTATGATGCGCATTTTGTCGGTATGGATGAGGATCAGGGGCTTGCAGTATTAAAAATAGATTCTGTAAAAACGAGCTCCGTTGAATTCGGTAAAAGCGACGCGCTTGTGAAAAATGCAGATATATATCTTGCATACCGCAAAAACGGAGAGGACGTAGTTTTTAAAGGCAATATTGATTTTGACAGTCACGGCTCGTTCGGCATAAACGGTATACAGTTTGATAACTGTATGTACGGAGCGGCAGTGTTTGATGCAAACGGTCACGTTGTTGGGATCGTCACCGGCGGACACGGCAGCTTTACTGACGTTATGTCATCGTCGGATGCACTGCCGTTTATACGTAAGTACGTTCGGAACGTGCTTTCAAACGGTATTAGCTGTGATGCATCAAGCGTTGAAATGCTCGGCGTATCCGTAGTATCGGTGTCCGATGACGAAAGTGAAAAATTCGGCTTACCCGGCGGTCTTTTAGTAGTTAAGTGTGACGGGGAATCAACGGGTGAAAACGCAGGACTGATGGTAAATGATATAATAATCGGCGTAAACAGCTTTGCAGTTGAAAATGCCGATACGCTTGACAGTCTTTTGAAGGATCACAACGGCCAGACCGTTTCGTTGCTTGTATACAGAAATGAAAGATATATAAACATTGGCGTCAATGTTGATGCGTGATAAGGCAGGAAAATACGTATGGGCGAAGACATCGTGGCTTTGAAAATAAAAAAAGGCGATGTTTTCGCTATTTTTATCGTATTGGTATTAGCTGCCGCCGCCTTTTTTATTCCGATGGAAAAGAGCGGAGATAAAGTGAATATAAAAACAGATAAAGCGTCGTACGTTTATTTTCTTAACGAGGACAGACGAATAACTCTTGAGGAAAACGGAATATCACTTACCGTCGTTATTGAAAACGGTGAAGTGTACGTCGAAAATTCAACCTGCAGAGACGGAGTGTGTAAAAAAAGCTCACCGATAAGTGATGGCGGATGCATTGTCTGCCTGCCTGCCCATGTGGTAATACAGATATCAAGCGGAGGGGCAGATGCAATTGCTGGATAAAAAGATACGATCACTTGCCTTTTGCGGCGTTTTTACCGCTTTGGCACTTGCCTGCAATCTTCTTGAGGCACTGATTCCTTTGCAGGTGTTTATACCACTCCCCGGCATAAAGCTCGGACTGGCAAACGTGGTAAGCGTATACGTTTTGTATTATATCGGAGAAAAAGAGGCGTTTTCTGTAACGGTTTGCAGATGCATTATAGCATCTCTCATTTTAGGCTCAGTAACTTCTTTTGCGTTTTCTTTATGCGGCGGAGTGCTTTCTTTAACATCATCGGTTTTGCTGAAAAAAATCGCAAAAAGCCGAGTGTCATTCATAGGCGTATGTGTGATCGGTGCATCGTGCCATAATTTAGGGCAGATAGCGGTCTGCTGTGCGATGTTCGGCACGCTTGCGGTAGTGAGGTATCTGCCGCTGCTGTTACTGTCTTCCGTTATCTGCGGAGGAATTATTGGAGGAATACTTTGTTTTTTGCCCGATATAACAAAAAGAAAAGTCTGATGTGCTTGATAATGCTGACGGCAGTTTTGTTCAGCTCCTGCACACAAAAATACGAGCAGAATACATATTTTGCACTTGATACGTATATTATGACCAACCTGCCGCCTGACAAGGATTCAGGACTTTCCGACTGTATAAACGCTCTTGAAAAAAAACTGTCAAAAACGTATGAGGGCGGAGAGCTGTATAACCTTAATTCAGGTATTGAGCAAACGGTGTCAGAGGAGCTTTATGAGCTTATCGAGCGGTCTGTTCAGATATCCGAAAGCACGGGCGGCGCCTTCGACGTGACACTTGGAAACGTGACGTCGCTGTGGGATTTTAAAAGCGAAAAAGCAACTGTTCCCGATGATGAAAGCGTTAAAAACGCTCTGACCTCAAGCGGATATGAAAAGCTGAAGCTTCAAGACGGAAAGATCATTCTGAACTCGGCAAAAATTGATCTTGGCGGTATTGCAAAAGGATATATCGCACAGAAATGCGTGGAATACCTGCACGGGCAAAACGTGCATACGGGATTTATAAGCCTTGGCGGAAATATCGCTGTTGTAGGAGCAAAATCAAACGGTGAAAAGTGGAATATCGCTTTGAAGGATCCTTTGAATACGAATAAAACTGTAGGGCAATTGAAGGCAGACAGCGGATATATTTCAGTATCCGGAGATTACGAAAGATATTTTGAATATGACGGCAAACGGTATCATCATATAATAGATCCGAAAAACGGTATGCCGGCTGACAACGGCATTGCAAGCGTTATGGTGTACAGTGATGACGGGGCTTTATCAGACGCTCTGTCCACGGCACTTTTTGTTATGGGGCTTGAACAGGCGCTTGAATTTTATGAAAAAAATATATTTGACTACGATGCAATAATTATCACAAAAGAAAGATATATATATGTAAGCGATGGCATTGAGGATGTTTTTACCCTTACGTCCGATGAGTATGTTGCTGCACAATAAAGTAAAGGAGAATGCCCGTGAAAAAAATTTTATCCATCATGCTTGTTGCAGCTATGCTGTTTTCTTTCGCAGCGTGCAACGGCGCCAAGGACACTTTGACTACGACACTCGTCAATGTAACACCTCCAACGGAGGACACTGACACTTCCGATCCTGAAGGCGACAGCACTCAGAAAGCGGATCAACAGACGAACACGCCGTCAGATGCGCCGACGGATAGACCGACCGATGATGAAACAGATGCTTCTTCGCAGACGGGCGGTACAACTCAGGGCGATACACAGACGCAGGCACCGCCTGAGGTCACGTATCCCGAGATCGAAAAGCCCGAGGAAACGTCATACAAGAATGTTGTATTCAAGCAGATATACGGTACGGGCTACAACACCGACACTCCTATAAAGCACAGCTTTATAGAGCTTTACAATATTTCTGATAAAGATATAGCGTTGGATGCACTTGCTATATCGTATATGACGGGCGGAGACGCAGGATATGTGAAAATGCAGTTTCCGAGCGGTGCGAAAATAGATTCTTACGGCAGATATCTTATCAGATGTGCCGAGGCAAAGGGTAAAAACGGCGAAAAATATGAAAGCAAATACGAGGTCACACGTATTGATTACTACGATACGGAGTGGAACGTAATTATTGATAATAAGACGGTAAAGCTTGCAATAACAGATAAGAATTCGTCGCTTTCTGCAACCGAGGATCTGTCCAAAAGTGCTAAGGTGCACGCATATTATATTGCAGCCGCTGCCGCTGACAATTCCGACCGTAACGTCATTTCGGGTCTTTCAAAGCAAAAGGCTGCATACAGATGCGAAAATACTATATCATCCACGTTTAAAACGGTAGATTATTCACAGATGACTCCGTCTGATATTACGGACGTAAGACCGCAGTATTCGGGCGGCGACCGAAATACATATCTTTCGGCATTTGCAAACGTGGTCGAGTTTTCTCACACAAGCGGCTTTTACGATTCTAAGTTTACTCTTTCAATGTCCGCTTCCGAGGGATATAAGATATATTACACACGCGACGGATCAGATCCGAGAAAAAACGGTAAGCTTTATACAGGCGGAATACCGCTTATTCTTACAAGCTCTAAAACGTGGGGATATCTTACGAATAAAAACTCTGCACTGAATAAAACTGCTATGCCGTCGAAGAATTCTATCGGAGCGCACGTCATTAAAGCGTATGCAACGAACGGTAAGGAATCATCGGCAGTCGTTACGAATTCTTATTTTATAATTCCGAATTGTGCTGAAACGTATAACGTTCCGTTCGTGTCACTCAGCTTGCCTGCGGATGATTTTGTCAGCGACAGCAGAGGAATTTACCATACGGTAATGGACAATCCTTTCGGACAGAAGGAAAGACGCGTATCTTATCTTGAAATGTTCGAATCTGACGGAAAGCTCGTTTCCTCGTCATACGTTGAGATAGCTATGAACGGCAATGGCTCTTTGGGTATGGCGTCAAAATCAATGCGCGTTTACTTCAAAGCAGATGCTGATACGAGCGTCGTTAACAATCCGTCAAAGCTCAGATATGATATTTTCCACGGACGCGCACAGGATAATGTTACCGAATTTAAGCGTATCCTTTTGAGAAATTCCGGTAATGACTCCAGCGTAACGCATCTGAGAGACGCTCTTATGCAGGCATTGTGCGTCGGAACTTATGCAAGCACGATGGCATACCGCCCATCGCTGCTGTTCGTAAACGGCGAATTCTGGGGCGTATATAACATAAGAGAAAGATACGATACGAAATATTTTGAAGAGCACTACGGTGTTCTTGAAGAGAACCTCGTTATTCTTGAAGCGCCGTCGCCTCTTACTACGAACTGGTCGGTAAACGAGCCGTATCAGCTCAACGAGGGTGTTGAAGGTGATGAAAAGGTGTTCCACGACCTTGTTAATTATATGCTTTCTCACGATCTTTCAAATCCTACGTACTTCAAGTATGTTTCTGACAGAATAGATCTTGATAGCTTCGTTGATTTCTTCGTATGCAGCATGTACTTCGGTAACACCGACTGGCCGTCGAATAACGTCAAGGTGTGGCGCAACAAATCAACGTCAGATCCGTCCGGGCTTGATACGAAATGGCGCTACGTTATGAGTGATATGGACTCAGGTATGGGACTCGGCTGTGAGTATACCACTGATATGTTTGCACAGGCTCTTAACTACAATACGGTTGCGGGCAGTATGATGTGTGCATTGCTTGAAAATCCCGATTTTGAGGAATCGTTCATTTCAAGATTTACGTATGCTGTTGAAAATCTTTTCACATACGAAAAGACGTCGGCTGTTCTTGATGAGTATGCAAAGGTTATTGAACCGATAATGCCGCTTCACTTCAATCGCTGGCCCGGCGACGGCGGATCTGTAAGCAGATGGAATTCGCAGATAAACACTCTCCGTACGTTCCTTAAGCAGCGCCCGAAATATGCAATTGATACGATGAACAATTATTTCGGCATCCAGCCGAGCAAGCTCAGCGTTTCACTCGATCTTTCTAAGGCGGATCTGTATATCAACGGCAAACAGATAACGAAAAACGGTTACAGCGAGATATTGGCTGAAAACGCAAGTGTCACGATAAAGATCGTTCCTAAGTCCGGTTACGTTCTTAACGGAATAAAGGCAGTTACCGACGGCGGAAAGGAAACCGTTTATTCAACACAGACTGTAAAGGTTAATATTACGGACAGAATAACGGTAATAGGTCTTGTAACAAAGAGTAATTATAAGGTTGTACCTGCAGTCACGGCAGGATCGCGCAGTATATTCGTTCTTGACGGAAACGGCGATCTGTATGCATGGGGCGAAAATGACATAGCTCAATGCGGAATTGACGTTGATAAAACGATACGTGCTCCTATGCTCGTTATGACCGGCGTAAAGCAGGTAGAAATGAGCAGAGGCGGTACAGAGGGCGATACCCCCATGACCGCGGTGCTTACGGATAACGGCGATGTCTATACAATAGGCTCAAACGTCGCAGGACAGCTTGGCAGAACGTCAGATGAAACGGTTCTTGCGAAGATCGAAACGAGCGTGAAATTAAAAAAGATAGCAGTAGGCTTTGACCATTTGCTGCTGCTTGCCGAAAACGGCGACGTCTACGGATGCGGAAATAACGCATACGGACAGCTCGGAACGAAAAACTACACGGGAATGATAACGACGATAACTAAGATAGCAACCGGCGCTGTTGATATTGCCGCAGGAAGACGCCATACGCTTTACGTTACGTCAGACGGCGGACTGTATGCACTCGGCGATAACAGATGGAATAAAGTATCCTCATCTGCCCCC
>JAFYMA010000137.1 GCA_017556845.1 Clostridia bacterium
CGACAGCAGACGTTGAAGGACTTGATACGTGCAGAAAGATATGTATACTGGGCGCTATTATGTCAGGCAAGCTTATTGATCCCGAAAAGGTCAGCACGACCGGTATCTCAAAGATAACAAAGAAGGACGTTCAGGCGGCGGAAAGCTTTGGATGTAAAATAAAGCTTCTCGGTGTTGCCGTTCAGCAGAAAAACGGATTGTTTGTAGAGGTTGCACCGTATTGTATTACGGATAATGTACCGCTTTACGGCATTGAGGACGTTTTCAACGGCATAATGGCTGACACGGATGCTGCAGGAACCGTAATGTTCTACGGCAGAGGCGCAGGAAAGCTCCCTACGGCAAGCGCAGTCGTGTCTGATATAATTGATATCGTATCAAGAAAGAATGCTAAATCACCCTTTGAAATGTGGGAAAACTCTGATACGGTTGCAAAGGATATGCGTTCTATTGCTTATCTTATGAGAGTGGGCGGAGACGTTGATGCCTTCACGGATAAGTACAGCATTGATGCTACGATAACGGAAGATAACGTTATGTCGTTCGTTACAGGTAAGATGACAAGCGAAGAATACGATGCGTTTGTTTCAAGCCTTGAAGGTGACGGATATTCCGTAATTTCTTCTTATAAGATATTTGAGTGAAAAAGTTTTGCTGCATTTCAGAGAGTAATCAACGTTATTTCAAATAGTTATCACATCTTGGGCTGATAATTCGGTTACAAAGGCTTTTTGTCTTTTGCAGTAATCTTGGAAAGGAAATGAATTTTATGGATGAAAGATTTGATTTGAACGGTGAGAACGGTAATGTAGGCTCCGGCGATCCTGAAATAGCTCCTGAGGCAAAAGCTCAGGAGGATATTCTGTCAGCGTCAGATGAAACACAAAATTTTGGCGGCGATGACGGAAGCTGTACGCCAAGCGCACAGAACGGTAAGAAAACGTCCGGAACGGTAAGCTATGAAAGCAATCCCGATACGGTAAATTCACCGTATATTCCTCCTAAAAAGAAAAAATCGGGCGTTACCGCGGTCGTTGTTTGCGTTTTACTTGCGATACTTTTGTGCATAGGTGCATTTTGCGCAGGTGTGTTGATAACCGCGATGAACGACAGAAACAAAGGAAACGAAGGCGTTCAAAGCGACGAAAATCCCGGTGCTTCAACGAAGGGCGAATATACCAACAGCTCTGAAACTCTTGCATACAACGATACCGTGATCGAAGGAAGCGATCTTGTAACGGTAGTTGAAAAAACTGTTGACTGCGTTGTTGAAATAGGAACGGAAAGAGTTGTTTACGGTTCTTTTTACGGTCAGAGTGTTGCAAAGGGTGCAGGAAGCGGCGTTATCGTGACACATGACGGATTTATAGTTACAAATCATCACGTTATCGACGGCGCTGAGAAAATAACGGTGCGTTTACGTAACGGCTCCGAATACGATGCTGTTATATGGGGCATGAACGTAAAGAACGATCTTGCTGTAATAAAGATCGAAGCAAGCGGACTTTCAACGGCTACCTTCGGAAATTCCGACAATCTTAAAATAGGTCAGTCCGTATACGCAATAGGAAATCCTTTAGGTCAGCTCGGCGGCTCTGTGACAAGCGGAATCGTTTCCGCGCTTGCCCGTGAGATAAAGATAGAAAATACAATGATGACTCTTATACAGACGGACACACCCGTCAACCCCGGAAATTCCGGCGGCGGACTGTTTAATATGGCAGGCGAGCTGATAGGCGTTATCAACGCAAAATCATCAGGTGATGATGTTGAGGGAATCGGATTTGCAATACCGTCAAATACGGCACACGATATAGTTCAGGACATTATAACGAACAAATCGACGAGCGACAAGGCTTATCTCGGAATAGAGTTCGGTCAGACAAGACAGGGCTATGTGTATATTTCAGCGATCATTCCGGGATATGATGCCGAAAAAGCCGGACTCAAGGCAAATGATATAATTCTTATGATTGACGGAACGATGATAACGTCACCCAACACACTTTCAAGCCTCATAGGCTCGTACTACGTCGGAGATACTGTTAATATAACGATATACCGTAACGGAAAATCTCAGGATATTTCTTTGACGTTCACAGTTCCGAGACCTGCCGAGGATCAGTAATACAAATAAGCGATAAATAAAAAGGTATCCCCTTACCGTATCAGATAGAAAATATCTGCTTTAGGTAAGGGGATCTTTTGTTATTCTGTTTCGGAATACGAGTCTTGTGATGTTGACATTTGCGTTGAGCTTCTCATCTGTTTTTTGAACGGGACGGGAATTATTCCAAGCTTGATCTTTGAATACAGATTGCTTATGATCAACGAATCTGTTTTCTGTTCTCCGTAATGTACTAATTCGGGTGCTTTAAAGCCCTTGAAATCCTCATACATATCAATATCCGCTATCTGCGTTATTATCGGATACTGTCTTGCGTGAAGTATAAGTGCTTCACCCTTTTCTTTGTTCAGTCTTTGCAATTCAGAAGGAGATATCAGTCTTCTGGTCCTGCCGTCCGGCAGTGTGGTCTCGCCGCAAAGACGGCTTATTTCTTCAAGCAGGTCAAGCTCTCTTGAGGTGAGAAATACCCAGTTGTCGCAGTTACCCTTTATGGTGTCCGCATCCTCACCGTATTTTCCTCTGAGCTGATGCAAGCTTTGCGCAATGAGAAAATATCTCATATTTCTGCTTCTTGATGCCGATATCATTGAAGGCATATCGGGAACCTTAGGAATATTACAGAATTCATCAAGCACGAAATTTACTC
>JAFYMA010000138.1 GCA_017556845.1 Clostridia bacterium
TAATCTATGACGTTTTTCTCTATGTCCATCATCATATAATCCGCTAAGCGTGACATTCTTGCCTCTGTATAACGGTATGCAGCAGCACCGTCACCGTCTACGTTACCGAAGTTACCCTTACCGTCAACCAACGGATAACGAAGTGAAAAGGGCTGTGCAAGACGTACCATTGCATCGTATACGGCAGCGTCGCCGTGCGGATGGTATCTACCCAGAACGTTACCGACTGTCGTTGCGGATTTTCTGTGAGGATTGCTGTGAACGAGATTATCCTCATACATAGCGTAAAGTATACGGCGGTGTACGGGCTTCAAGCCGTCACGCACGTCAGGCAGAGCTCTGGCAACGATAACTGACATGGAGTATTCCAAAAAGGACTTTTTAACTTCCTTTTCTATCTGCATATCAACTATCTTCTGATCCTTGAATTCAATATCCTTACTTGAGTATTTTTCCATATCTTCTTCCGTATCTTTCTGCAAATATATGCATTATTTATTATCAGTATATCTTTACGGTCATTTCCGTAAAGTATTTTTTTATTTCACCTTTATCAGCTAAATTTCCGTACATATCCGATGCCTGAAAGCAAGCGCAGGCATATTTCAAGGCGTATTCAAGATCGCATGATGAATAATCGCAGGCTGATAAAAATCCTGCAATAAGGGCGCTTTTTGCGTACGGATTTGCAATACCGTTCTTACGCCACTGGCACAGACCGAAAAAGCTGTTGCAGTACAGTATTGCACCCTTCGTTCCGCAAACGCACATAATAGCCGTATCCTTCGGCATGATGCGCAATGCGGAAAGAGCGTCCGAATAGCTTTCTATGCTTCTTTGCGTCATATTTGCAAGGTCCGAATAGTCGCAAACTATGAGCGAGGGTGATTCCTTCATCGCATTCAGAAGCTCATATCCCGAAAAATCAGTTATGACCGGGACGTTTTTTTGCTTTGACGATCTGATTATATCGGCGTATATCCCTTTTTCAAGTCCGAACGGGCTTTTTCCCGTGATTATCATACAGTCAGGCTTGTGCTGTCTGTTATTGATCTTCTTGAGTAACGAGAAATATTTGCTTACCGTTATATGTTCAAGATCGTTGAATACGTACGACGTGCTTTGTCCTGTCGGATAGTTTATTACGGTCTTGAACGATATTTCTCTTTCCGTATCCTCAAAGACCGTATTTATACCGAGCTTTTCGTAATGGTTTTTCATAAGCTCGCCCGTTTTGCCGCCTGCAAAGCCGTACAGCGACGTTTTTATTCCGAGGGTATTAAGATACTCAGCTACGCTGATCCCGCCCTCAGGCTTCGGAAAAACGACCTTACTGCACGTATTTTCCTCATACGGTGCCAAAACGAGATTGCTTTCCATTGCAGTGACCCATACGGGCACCATACAAAGCACATCTGCGTAAAACGCTTTATCAGACATCGAGATTAGTTACGTATTTAGCATTCTTTTCGATAAAGTCACGTCTGGGCTCTACCTTATCGCCCATAAGCGTTGAGAATATCTCATCGCATTTTCTTGCATCCTCTATCGTTACACGGAGAATAGTTCTTTTTTCAGGGTCCATCGTGGTCTCCCAAAGCTCTTCCTTGTCCATCTCACCAAGACCTTTAAATCTTTCGACACGGAAGTTACCGTCCATTTGTGAAACTATCTCTTCCTTTTCTTCGTCGTTATATGCGTATTTTTCCGTTTTACCCTTCGTTATTCTGTAAAGCGGTGGCAGCGCTGAATAAACGTGGCCGTTTTCTATCAAAGGACGCATATATCTGAAGAACAGCGTCAAAAGCAATATTCTTATGTGCGAGCCGTCAACGTCGGCATCGGCCATAATTATTATTTTTCCGTATCTTAATTTACTTACGTCAAAGTCCGTGCCTATTCCGCATCCGACAGCTTGTATTATAGGAAGTATGGACTGGTTTGAATATACCTTATCCACACGGCTTTTTTCTACGTTAAGCACCTTACCTCTCAAGGGCAAAATAGCTTGATATCGGCTGTCGCGTCCGTCCTTTGCAGAGCCTCCTGCCGAGTCACCCTCGACCAAAAACAGCTCTGTAAGCTCCGCACTTCTTTCATGGCAGTCTGCGAGCTTACCGGGAAGCGAAAAGCCTTCGAGAACGCCCTTTCTGTTTCTTACTGCCTCTCTTGCACGTCTTGCTTCCTCTCTTGCTCGTGCGGCAACTATGGATTTTTCCATTATCGCCTTACCTACTGAGGGATTTTCCTCAAGGTATTCCTCAAGCTTTCTGGAAACTATCGAATCGACGAACGTTCTGACCTCGCTGTTACCGAGCTTTGCTTTCGTCTGGCTTTCAAACTGAGCGTCGGGAAGCTTTACGGATATTACGACGCATATACCCTCACGGACGTCCTCGCCCATAAGATTTTTGTCGTTATCCTTCAAAAGCTTCACCTTTCTGCCGTAATCGTTCATTACCTTCGTCAAAGCGGTCTTGAATCCCGTTTCGTGAGTACCGCCCTCAATGGTTGACATATTATTCGCAAACGTAACGATAGTTTCGCTGAGAGTATCGTTATACTGAATTGCGACCTCGGCAGTCATATCGCCCTGCTGACCGCTTATATAAATAACGTCGTCGTGTACGGGATTGCAAGCCTTGTTATTGTTGAGGTATTCAACGAAGCTTCTTATACCGCCCTCGTAGCAAAGCGTTTCGGATACGGGCTCGTCCGGTCTTTCGTCAACGAGCTCAATGCAAACGCCTGCATTGAGGAACGCCTGCTCTCTCATTCTGTCCAAAACTGCCTCGTAATCAAAAACAGTTTCTTCAAATATTTCAGCATCGGGCTTAAAGCGGACGTACAGACCGTGCTCGTCGCCGCACGGGCCTTCTTCTTTAAACGGACGTGCAACGTGGCCCTTTTCAAATCTGTCAGTCTATTTGTTTCCGCCGTGGCAGTTGGAGACCTCTACCCATTCGGACAAAGCGTTAACTACGGACGCGCCGACACCGTGCAGACCGCCCGATATCTTATATCCGCCGCCGCCGAACTTACCGCCTGCATGCAAAACGGTAAATACTACCTCAAGGGTGGGTGTGCCCGTTTTTACGTTTATACCTGCGGGGATTCCTCGTCCGTCGTCTCTTACCGAGCAGCTGTTATCCTTATGGAGAGTTACGATGATCTTTTTGCAATAGCCCGCCATCGCCTCGTCGATAGAGTTGTCAACTATCTCGTTTATCAGGTGGTGCAGACCTTTTATAGATGTAGTACCGATGTACATTCCGGGGCGTTTTCTTACCGCCTCAAGTCCTTCAAGCACCTGAATCTGTTCATCGGAATAATTCTGTTGCTCGTTATTCAAAATAGGCTCGTCCATTTTTTACACAATTCCTTTCGTGGCTCTTTTTTTCAGTATTTTCGGTGAGATCTGCGACATATATATCTTTCCGCCTTCGACCTCATCTGTGATTATGAAGGATTTCGGTATCTCCTTCGTTATGCTTTCCATTCTTTTTTCGCTTTCTGCCTTACGAAGCGTGCTTCGCGTTACGGCAGATACGGTTGACGTATCAGTATCGAATATACCGATCACGTCATCTGAATTCAGTATTTTGTATCCGGAGGCGAAAAAGTACATTTTATCTCACCTGCCTTTACGTTTATTCTGTTATTTACGCCGTACGGGGAGAAAAGCTCCTCGTTGCAGGACGTTATTATTACCTGCTTATTATCAAGCTTTGACAAAAGATACGATGCTCTGCCCGAATCAAGCTCTGATAAAACATCGTCAAACAGATAAACGGGATATTCGCCCATTTCATCGTTTGATATTTCTCCCTCTGCAAGCTTTGCCGCAAGTGACAGCGATCTTTGCTGTCCCTGCGAGCAGTAAAATCTTGACGATCTTCCGTTCAACAGTATATCAACGTCATCACGGTGCGGACCGTAAAGATTCATTTTATACTGTATTTCCTTTTTTATGTTGTCCGTATATACCTTTTCAAAAGCTTCAGTGCTAGGTTCTTCGTCCTTTTCGGTAATTCCGCAATAAGAAACGCTTACCTTTTCTTTTCCGCAGCTCATCTCGTCAATGGATATGCCCATATATCCCTCAAGCTTTTTGCAGTATGCCTTGCGTTTTTTTTCTATATACGATGCACATGGGGACAACTGCTGGCTCAAAGCCTCAAGCATATTGAAATTTACGGTATTCTTCTCTGCACAGTCCTTTATAAACGCCGCACGCTGAAGAAGAAGCTTATTGTATTTTTTAAGCATATACACGTATTTTTTGTCGGTCTGTGAAATTGCAACGTCAAGAAACAGCCGTCTTTGTGACGGGGAATCCTTTATTATTGACAGATGATCGGGGCAGAACAGCACGGCTTTGAAATTTCCTATAAACTCAGATGCTTTAGTTATCTCTCCGCCGCATATCTTCATTTGTCTTTTTTCTCCCTTTCGGTAGAAAACGGACATAGAATTATCTCTGTTGAATGACGTATATTCTATTTCAAGAGATGCACTGTCTTTTCCGAACGGTATAACGTCGGATTCTTTTTTTATTCTGTACGGCTTACCTCTGGCAAATATATATATACCCTCAAGCAAATTCGTTTTTCCCTGTGCATTGTCACCCCAGATGACGTTTATTCCGTCATCAAAGAAGACCTCTGCGGGTAAAAGATTGCGGTAAAGCCCTATTTTAAGTTTATTAAGCTTCAAATCAGTTCTGTGACGGTCTTACGGGGAATACGAAGTAAAGGAACGATCTGTCCTCGTCACTTACGGGAGATATGAGCATACTCGAAAGAGGCGTTGAAAATCCAAGTCTTACGGTGTCTGCATCTATCGCTCTGAACGCGTCAAGCAGAAAACGGCAGTTGAAGCTTATTTCGATATCGTCACCCGTATGCTTACAGGGTATTTCGTCATATACCTTATTAACGACCGAAATACACGATATTTTAAGGCTGTCGCCGTATACGTTGAGCGTTACACTGCTTTTCACTCTGCCCGCGTCGCTGTCCTCTGTAACGAGCATCGCTCTTTCAAGGCTTTCACGCAGACTGCTTACGGGTATTTCCACCTCTATCGGACAGTCCTTCGGTATAAATCTTTCGTATTCAAGATATTCACCGTCTATCTGACGTGTAAAGAATATCATATTGTCGCGGAAGAACATTATGTGCTTCAAGCCTCTTACGACGCGTATCTTCTCATCCGTATCAAGCAGAAACTTCTGTATTTCCGGAAGTGCTTTTCTTGCGATTATGAAATTAAGATTCATATACGAGCCGTCCTCGTTGTGATTTTCCATTTCGCAATCCTCGTATCTTTGAGCGAAGCGGAAGCCGTCAAGGGCGACGATCTTAATATTTTCCTCTCTTATCTGGAAGTAAGCACCGTTTAACTGCAGCTTCTGATTGTTTTCGGCAACTGCAAACGATGTCTGCGCTATCAGCTTTTTCAGCGTCTTCTGGCTTACTGAAAAGCAGTAGTCGCCCGAAAGCTCGGGCATATTGGGAAACTGCGAGCCCTCAATGCATACTACCTCGAATTTACTGTTTCCCGATGATATTTTAGCAACGTTCTTGTCCGATACGTCAACTGTTATATCAGAGGGCATATTTCTCGTTATGTTAAGAAGCTTATTTGCATTTATTATAAAGCAGCCGGGGCGCTGTACGTCGGCGTCTATAATAGTCTGAAAGCCCTTTTCAACGTCAAACGTGGAGATCATGCATTTATCGCTGTCTATCGTTTTAAGTCTTATTCCCTGAAGGACCTTGTTTTCTCCCTTTGTGGATACTGCGCTCATAGCGGGGATTATTGCGTTAAGTAAAATATGCTTGTCGAATACGACTTTCATTTTTTCAATCCTTTCTTTTTGATGTGCCTGTGTATGTAAATGTAATGTATACTATGAAATATAGTATTAGTAGTAGGGGGTGTGGAAAATGTGGAAAACGTCAGAATATCGGCTTATAATGCGGTATTTTTAAAAAATCGGCTGTTAAAAATAAATTGGATATCGCGTGGAGAAAATGTGTATATTTCAAAATACCGTTTTTCGTGATATTTCTGCATTTTTTTATCCACAGACTTTTGTCATATTATCCACATACTTTTGCGTGTGATTATCAACACTGTTTTCAACACCGCTGATCTTTCCGCCCTTTTCCACATTTTATCCGTATGATATGTTGATTAAAAAGTGGAAAAGCTTTGGCGGATATCGTATTATCCGCTTATTTAAAGCTTATTTCGTTTTCTATCTCTGCTATTTCACGCTCAAAAAGCGGTTCCGTCTTGATACGGTTTTCCACAACCGCAACAGAATTCATTATCGTAGTGTGATCCTTGCCGAATATCGTGCCTATCTGCTTTAAAGAATACGGCGTATATTTTTTGATAAGGAATATTATGATATGGCGTGCCGTTGCAGTTTCCTTTTTGCGTGATTTGCTTTTTATCTCGTTTTCGTCTACCTGCATATGCTTGCAGACTATCTTGAATATCTTTTCCGTTATGACCTGAGGGGAAATATCCGAGCTCATCATATCGGAAAGAGTTCTTTTTGCAAGATCGTACGTTATCGGTATACCGTACAGCGCGCTTTTTGCCGCAAGACGCTTCAAAGCGCCCTCGATCTGTCTTATGTTGCGGCTGAGGCTTTCCGCCAGAAAGATGACGACGTCATCGGGAATGTCGATATTGTAGTTTTCCGCCTTGCTTTTTATGATAGCGGCTCTCAATTCGTAGTCAGGGCGCTGGATATCCGCGATAAGTCCCATTTCAAAGCGGTTCTGCAAACGGTCCTGAAGCGTTGAGATGTCGCGCGGAGGCTTATCCGACGTCAGTATTATCTGCTTTTGATCCTCGTATAAAGCGTTGAAAGTGTGGAAAAACTCCTCCTGAACGCTTTCCTTTCCTGCGATAAACTGAATATCGTCTACCAGAAGAACGTCAACGGAACGGTATTTGTTTCTGAATGCGATAGGCCCGCCCTTTACACGCAGGCTTTCAACGAGCTGATTTGTAAATTCCTCGCTTTTTACGTATATGATATTCATTTCCGGATTGCTCTTTAAAAGCTCGTTCGTTATTGCATACAAAAGATGCGTTTTTCCAAGACCGCTCGGACCGTATACGAAAAGAGGATTCCACGTTGACGACGGATTAGTTGCAACGGCGTAGCAGGCGTTGTAAACGAATCTGTTTGACGAGCCTACTATGAAATTATCAAACGTATACATATCGTTTATTTTGGCTCTTGCCATTGCAGAAGGGCTGTCGATTTCCTCGTTTATCTCCTCTGTCGGCGCTTGAACGCTTTTATCCGTGGAAAAATAGTCTACCTCTGCGTTTTCGCTCATCATCGAAATGTCAGCTCCGCTTTGCTCGTCGCTTTTGCCTGCCTTGCTCATATTCGCAAGACGCCGGTATATTTCAGTGCCGTCGGGATTTTCAAGCGTAAACTCAATATCTTCCTTTATCTGCTTTAAGTTCTTTGCGTCCTTATCCTGCGAAAAGATATATACTATTTTAAATTCGCCGTATACCTTCAAAAATACCTTTTCAAGAGTTCTCGTTTCGCTTCGTACGAAATCGAGCGTTGCACACGTAGGAGTCATCAGTATAACGTATTCCGATTCGATATCAACGAGCTGCATATCGGCAAACCAGGAATTGACCTTTATTTCCGAAAATTCTTTTTTTAATTCAAGAAGCACGCCTTCCCAAATATCTGTATATGTGTTCATCTTAACATTCCTTATGTATAATTAATCATCTTAATAATCTTCCATATTATATAGTATCACAACTA
>JAFYMA010000139.1 GCA_017556845.1 Clostridia bacterium
TCTATCGCTCACATTTGCACTCATTCTCTGTTTTGCCTCGTGTGATAGCGACGACAAGCAGACAACGGATGCAACAACAGCGCCGAACAGCACGTCAGCAGTATCAAGCGATACGGCAAAAGCTACCGATGACGCAACAACTGCACCCGTTGAAACGGTACCGCCCCACACCCACATGTTCGGTGATTGGGCTGTAACGAAGAACGCTACTTGCACCGAAGAAGGCGAAAAGACCCGCACATGCGAATGCGGCGAAAGCGAAAGCGAAACGCTCACTGTTGCCCATACTGTAGAAATAATCAAAGGAAAGCCGGCAACATGCATTGAAGTAGGTCTTACAAACGGAAAGATATGCTCCGTTTGCGGCGAAATACTTGCGGAACAAACAAGGCTTCCCATGAAAAAGCAGTGCCATTATGTAGACGGAAAGTGCACTGATTGCGGAAAAGTGGTGGAAAGTATGGGACTTGTATATCTCATTAACAGTGACGGCTGGAGCTTTACCCTTGTATATATCGGATCATGTACTGACGATAATATAGTTATCCCCGAAATACACAACCAAAGGCCCATTACCAAAATTGATAGTTGGGCATTTGATGATCCAAAGGGCTCGGGGCTTACATTTACAAGTATAACCATACCCAACAGCGTTAAAAGCATTGGCGACCATGCATTTTACAACTGCAGTAAATTAAAAAGCATAATCTTCGAGGGAACGAAAGCGCAGTGGAACGCTATCGAAAAAGGAGAAGACTGGGACGCCAATACGGGCAATTATACAGTACACTGCACCGACGGTGACATTGCAAAATAAATTACCGTTTTAAAAGTAAAAACAAAGCCGCAGAACTTCCTGCGGTTTTTGTATTATGCGGGGTTCAATTATCACAGCTTTGCTGTGATGTGTCACATCCGCCAAGCTGCAAGGCAGCTTTGGGGGGCTGGCGGGTGTGACACTTGCTGAAAGATGAAGAAAGGCTGTAACGTCTTTTACCATTGCAAAAATATATTAAATTTCAAATATCACAGCTTTGCTGTGATGTGTCACGCCGCCCGGTTGCTTTGCAACTTGGTGGTGTGGGCGGGGTGACACTTACTGAAAGATGAAGAAAGGCTGTAACGTCTTTTACCTTTGTAAAAATATATTACATTTTCAAATATCACTGCAAGGCTTTGATGTGTCACATCCACACGGTTGCTTTGCAGCTTCGGGGGGCCGGCGGTGTGACACTTGCTGAAAGATGAAGAAAGATCGATCAAAGCATCGGCATATAAAAAATTCTCACAAACCGAAAACGGCTTGTGAGAATTTATCATTTTTTTGCAAAGACATCTTACGCCTTAGTCTTTTTTTCAAGAGATACGACTACCTTACGGTTGTTTTCCTGACCTACGGAGAACGTCGTCATTCCCTCGATATTCTGCACCTCAGAGTGAATTATTCTGCGTTCCTGAGCTGACATAGGCTCAAGCGTTACGCTTCTTTTCGTTCTTCTTACTCTTTCGGCTGTACGGCGTGCAAGGTTTCTGAGTGTTTCCTCACGCTTTGATCTGTAATTTTCAATATCAATAACGATTCTCGTGTAAGGTCTTTCGTCGTCCTGTCCGTCCTTTTTATTTGCGGCAAGGTTCGTAAGATACTGAAGTGAGTCGAGCGTGTCGCCGTGGTGTCCTATAAGAACGCCTGCAGCTTCTCCGCTGATGCTTATTCTCACCTCGTCGTCACCATCGCTTACAGAGAGCTTTGCATCAAGCTGCATATTTTCAAGCAGCTTTTTCAAAAACTCAGTAGCTGTTTCAACGGGGGGAATGGTGTAAGTTATTTTAACCTTTGCGGGAGTTGCGCCCATACCGAGAAAGCCCTTTTTTGCCTCCTCCAGCACGGTGTACTTTACGCTCGAGGGAGCTATTCCCATCTGCGCACAGCCCTCTGCAACTGCCATATCCACAGTCTTACCCGTGGCAATGAATTCCTTCTTCATTTATTTGTTTTCCTCGTCGTTTGTTTCTTTTTTATCTTCCTTTATGTCGGCTTGCTGTATCGCAGAGCCCTTTTTCTTCGATGGCTTTTCCTTATTCTTTATAAGTCTTGAGTCATCCTCCATGCTGTTATCGGCTGCTTTGCGCGGAATATATTCCTCATCGTCGTCAATATGATGCAGTGAACGCTTATTGGCATTTTCCTTTTTCACCGCCGCTTCAGCCTTTTTAGCTGCCGCCGCTTCCTTTTCCGCTTCTCTTTGCAGACGTCTTATTTCATCGTCAGAGAGCTTCGGTATCGGGAACATCTTTGAAAGTGCTATCTGCTGAGCCAGACCGAGAACGTTCTGGTATACCCAGTAGAACGCAAGTGCGGTAGGTAAGCTCCAGCTTATAAAAGCAGACATTGCAGGCATCATAACGTCCATCATCTTCATGGATATATTGTTCTGAACGTCAGCGCTTGCCGCAGGCTGATACGTGAATTTCTTCTGTATCTTCATCGTTGCGAACATTGCAAGGAATACCACAACGGGAACGAGAATATACCACCACATCTGCTCGTTGGGCTGAATTGCAAGGTCAATAAATCCAAAAAGCTTGAAATTGGGCATCGTCTGCTCTGTAAGGCGGTATGTGATGTCCTGTACGAATACGGACCACTCCGTTATCGCCTCACCGCTTACGGTCTTTGCGCCCGCAGGCACTACGCCGTCAACGGGCAAAGCTTCAATGATCTTCTGTGCGTTACCCTCATCGCCGATAAAATTCAGGATCTTGATGCTCGATGAATAAGCAGCGCTTCCACCCTTGACAACGATTCCTTGAACACGGTTATAAGCCTCCGTTACAGCCTCTATCTGCGCTACGCCGAAGCGGCAAACGTAGTAAAGAGGGTTCTGAATGATCGCATAAAGGGAATACAGAACGGGAAGCTGGATAAGCATGGGAAGGCATCCGCTGAACTGGCTGTAGCCCTCACGCTGATACATCTCCTGAAGCTCCATCTGCATATTCTGCTGTGAGGTCTTGTCCGTTCTTCCGTTATACTTTTTGCGTATAGCGTACTCCTTCGGACGAAGATGTGCGGCCTTGACCTGATTTTTCTGTTGCTTGATGCTGAACGGGAACAAAGCAAGCTTTACGATAAGCGCAAACAAAAAGAGCGCCAACGCGTAGTTATGGAACGATATTTTATCGCAAAATATCATTACATACTTTAGAATTTCGGCAATCCAATCAAACATTAATGCCTTTTACTCCTCTTTTTTATCGGGTTTCTTTTTTTCCGGCACGGGATCGTAGCCGCCCTTACAAAACGGATTAC
This sequence comes from Clostridia bacterium, assembly GCA_017556845.1. GTDB lineage: Bacteria > Bacillota > Clostridia > Oscillospirales > CAG-272 > RGIG7213. The sequence goes on from JAFYMA010000139.1 coordinate 3,311, forward strand.
AGCGCAAAATACGCCACACCGTCAGATAAAGCCCTACGAAAAAGCCCCTTTTCACAAACGCCTCGCAAGCGTATTGCGAGCACGTCGGGGTAAACCTGCAGCACTGCGGCTTTATGGGGGAAATAAAGCGCTGATACAGCCGTATCAGAAATATACAAGCGTATTTCATTTATGCTCTATAAGTCCCGTTTTTTCAAACGCTGCTGCAAGGTCGCCGTAGACGGTCTGCATCTTTGACTGTGCAGTACATCCCCTTGCGGCGATCACTATCAGATATCCTTTTTTCACGTCGTATGTTTTCTGAGCCAGATAATAGGCCTCACGCATTACTCTTTTCGCTCTGTTGCGAACAGGTGCGCCGCCGAGCTTCTTGGTGACGGTAAAACCGACACGGTTTATCCTCAATTTTAACGGATGTGCCCGCTGTAAACGACTTGCGTGATAATCGGGTAAAACGTAAACGCAAACGGTACGCATAACGGCCTTTTTGCCCTTTGCGTACGCCTTTGAATATAAATGGTTTTCAGTTATGGCATATAGCTTCATTTCGCTTTTCCTGCCTGCCGGTAAAAAATTTTAAATAAAATTACTCCCCCGCCATAAAGGCGAGGGGGCAATGTTTTATGAGCAATCAGTATGTGAGTCTTGCTCTGCCTTTAGCGCGTCTGCGCTTAAGCACTTTTCTGCCGTTAGCGGTCTTCATTCTCTTTCTGAAGCCGTGTTCCTTTTTTCTCTGGCGCTTTTTAGGCTGATATGTTCTGAGCATTTCGTACCCTCCTTTAAATTAACGGAATAATTATATACAGATGCCCCGATTACAGCATCGACATAATCTCTCCTTGTCTTTCGTGACAAGCGGGGTTATTATACCTCAAAGCACACCGTTTTGTCAATAGAACATCAAAGCTATTTTGTAAATTTTTTTTAAAGCATATAAACTGCCGTTGCAAAAGCGCTTTTTACGTATCATATCACCCGTTTTTGACGTTTCGGCAGAGCTTTTTTTAAATATAAACGCCCGTAATTAAATTTCCTCTTGATTTTTTCGCTTACAGATGATATAATTAGAAAAAATATTATGCTTTAAAGGACGGTTAAGACTATGAAGGTACTTTTCGTTGGCAACAGCCACACATACAACAATGAAATACCGCTGATATTCATGCAGCTTGCGGAAAAGGAAGGCATAAAGGTTCAGGCGATAATGAACGCCCACGGCGGCTGGACGCTGTTCCAGCACTCAAAGGAGCCCGACGTTCCCTTTAACATTCTGCACGGCGGATTTGACTACGTTGTTTTTCAGGAGCACGCACACCCGTTCGACTACGACGGCAATATGATGAAGGCTTGCGAAACTATGGGTCAGTGGTGCAAGCAGGCAAACGCAACTCCCGTATTCTTTATGACGTGGGCGCAGAAATGGGAAAGACATCTGCAGGAGCCTATGACCGAGGGATACAAAAAAGCCGCAGAGCTGACGGGCGGACTTCTTGCCCCCGCAGGCGAGCGCTTCTGGCAGGAGCTTGACGCTCATCCGGAAACGGAGCTGTTTTCACCCGACGGCGGTCACTCCTCATATGCAGGCTCGTATCTTGCCGCAGAGGTGATCTGGCAGACGATCAGAGATCATTACCTTGCAAACAAGGATAAATAATATTCGTTTTTAAAAAAACGGTACAGGAGAATTTATATGAAAAACAAAATACGCTTGATAAGTGTGATCTGCGCTGTATGCACGCTGCTCGCACTGCTGCCCGCTATGAATATCGCAACGCTTGCAAACGCCGAAATATTGCAGGTTGACGTATTTATCGACGAGCCGAAGGGCGACGTTGAGATGGATTTTACCGCAGAATGTGCAAGTGACGCACAGTTCCACGTTGACAACAGAGGACTTATGTGGGAAAATCTGACTAAGCTCTACACCGTAAGCCCCGCGGATAAGGCAGTCGCAGGCGACACGTACACCGTATACATCGACGTAATTCCCAACGAGGGATACGTTTTTCCGAGCGATCTTTCAAAGGTTCGCTTTACCGTAAACGGCGAGGTCACGACGGATTACAGCATTTACGAGCCCGATTACGAGCACGACGGACAGGTGGTATACATCACGAAGACGTTCACGGCTGCACAAGCAGATATAATAATGAACAGCGCCGAAATAAATCTTTCCGATATGCCTATGCCCAACGAAACGCTCGTACAGTACATTTCAGGTCTTTACATAACGTTTGAAACGGAAGGAATGTACGATAACGGAGTTTCCGCATACCGTGCATCCGATCTGTCGCCAATGCAGATGACCGATGTATTTGAAAAGGACGGCGTTTACTGCCTTAATTTCAAGTTCAGCGCCGTAGACGGCTACGTTTTCGCGCAGGACGTAAACGTTATCATGACGTCAAATCAGTTTTTCGACATTGCAACGGCGGTCAGTGAAAACGGTAAGGATATCATGGTTTCAGCTAAGATCGACATCGTTGACAGAATAGGCGAATTTGAAATCGAAACGGATTACTATAAGGCGTTTTACACGCCCGAGGACGGATATAAGTATTATTACTATATGGTAACATCTGAGGATGCCGAAAAAGAGCGTAAAAAGATCAGAGAAATAACTCTTTCACTTCCCATCGGAGCATTACTTGACACAAGCTCGCTTTCCGAATGGACCGGAAAGTGCGAAAATGCTGACGAGGAGTCACGCGCGGTGCTTGTAATATACAAATGCAAGCAGGACGGCGAGAACGTAAAGGTTGAACAAGCAGGCTTTGCAATTCTCGAAGTATACCACATCTGCACAGTCCGTATGCTCGAAGGCAAGGAAGGCGACTGCTACACTGACGGCTGGAGAAGCTACTATAAATGTCTGTGCGGCAGACACTTCGAGGATCAGGACGCAACGCGCCCGATCGAAAACATAAGACAGTGGAAGAAGAACGAGGGCAAGATCCCCGCCCCCGTTCACTGCGATTACGACGGCGACGACGTATGCGATGTGTGCAGTGAGCCTATACCGGACCCCGAAAACCCCGACACGAGCGACGGAATAATTCTCGTATGCATAGCGGTAATGGCAGTTTCCTTCATCATATTCACAGTTGTAAAAAGAAAAGTAAAAGCATAACCTTACAGTCAAATTAATAATAAAGCTCCGCCCGTTCTTAGCGTGTTATCCTTAACGGAGAACACGCAGTCAAATCCGTCTTCGACGGATGAAATCCACCTTTTGTGGATGAAATCGCGTTTGCGATGAAATCCTGCCTTTCAGGGTTGTATTTAGACGGATTTGATTTCATCCGAGGACTTGTCCTTGGATTTCATCTGAACGAAGTGAAGATTTCATCGTTGCCGCGCAACGATTTCATTAAACCAACAGAAAAAGAGATAACATTTCGGCTACGAACCGATTTGTTATCTCTTTCTGTCGTTATAAGGGTTTGCTCTTAGCCCATTTGCGTTTGACCCGACAAACGCGATGCTCGCACTTAGCGACATTTTTTAAATTCTCCGCTAAGAGTATCACCCGTTTGACAGCGGAGCTTTTAATATGCCCGTCAGAGCATACATTCAAAAAACTCCCCTGATGCCGCACAAACGGTATTCAGGGGAGTTTTCAAAATAAATATATCGTATAAACATGCCACATGGCTATGGATAAGTCGTTTTAGTTTTATGTTAAAAATATATTTATCAGCCTTTCGGCGTTTAGTTATTTTGCGTAGTCTACTGCGCGGCTTTCCCTTATCATATGAATCTTTATCTGACCGGGATATTCAAGCTCGCTTTCGATCTTTTTAACGATCTGCCTTGCAACGACGATCATCTGCTCGTCATTTACCTCCTCGGGCTTGACCATTATACGGATCTCTCTGCCTGCCTGGATAGCGTATGATTTATCAACGCCGCCAAAGCTCTTAGCGATCTCCTCAAGCTTCTGTAAACGCTTGATGTAGTTTTCAAGATCCTCACGTCTTGCACCGGGGCGTGCTGCGGAAATAGCGTCTGCCGCCTGAACGAGCACTGCTATTATCGTCTGTGCCTCAACGTCGCCGTGGTGCGCCTCTATTGCGTGAATTATCTCTTTATTTTCCTTGTACTTTCTTGCGATGTCTACGCCTATCTGAACGTGTGAACCCTCAACCTCCTGAGTCATTGCCTTACCTATATCGTGCAAAAGACCTGCACGCTTTGCGATATTGACGTCA
>JAFYMA010000140.1 GCA_017556845.1 Clostridia bacterium
TCAAGAAGAAGAACGCGGGGCATTTTTACAAGAGCACGTGCTATTGCAACACGCTGCTGCTGACCGCCGGAAAGCTCATTGGGCTTTCTGTCCATAAGGTCGTCGATCTGCACGAGCTTTGCTGCCTGTACAGCGCGCTCAAGCATCTGATCCTTCGTAAGCTTGTCAGCTCCTTTGAGGTTCTGTAAGGGGAACATAATGTTCTGCTTTACAGTCATGTGCGGATAAAGAGCATAGTTCTGGAACACAAGACCGATGCCGCGGTTTTCGGGCGAAAGCTCAGTAACATCCTCGTCACCGAAGAATATCTGACCTCTTGTCGGCTTCTGCAGACCGCTTATCATATACAGCGTCGTGCTTTTTCCGCATCCTGAAGGACCGAGAAGTCCTACCAGCGTACCGTCCGGAATCGTAAAGGTAAAATCGTCAACTGCAGTAACATCGCCGCCGATCTTCTTGTCACGATTCGGGAAAATCTTTGTTAGATTTCGTAATTCAACTTTCATTTCATCTAACCTCCCTGATCAAAATATATATATTATTACATATTGAAATGAAACGACTTAATAATCGCTTTTAGCGACCTCTTCCTCGTGAAGCTTCAATTTATAATCTATCAAGTCCTGTTCGGTGTCAAATATCTTCTGAGATGCCATATCCACGGCCACGCAATCCGAAAGCAGATCATGTATTGCAGAAGATGTCCTCGTAACACATATAAGAACGATCTGCAAAATACCAAAAGCCGCAATAACAAAAACACCTACAAAATCCAGAATACCGAATGCAACCATTATTGCAAGGAAAACAGGAACCATTGTTTCCATCGTATATTTGCCGAGTAAGGTGCGGATAAAAAGAACAAGCGGTCTTATCTTTGTACTGTTCGTACGCATAACGGCTACACCGAAGATCTTTTTACCGAGAGTCTGACCGTTTCCGAATATGATCGGAATTACAAATTCAAGAACGAGATGAGACACAAGAAGGCTCATACTGATTATTATAAGAGCCAGATTGAACATCATTTTGTACGTGTATAATACTTGGGCATCGGAATTCATTGCCTCGTCTGCCGCCGTATATTTATCTTTCATTTCCTGTGAAAGAAGCTCATACTCCTGCGCGGATATATCAAAGTCTATACCGTATTCTGCCTCATACCGTTCATAATGTTCAGTCATATCATTGACGTAATCATCATATCCGACGATTGCAGATACAGCAACGGCAATACCAGACGTCATAACTAACAAAATAATAAAATCAAACAAAAAGGCTGAAGCTCTCTTCCACACACTAGCCTTTTGTAATCCAAGCATTTAAAGCCTCCATTCTTTCAAAGCATCAAACTCCCATAAACGCTCTCATTCATTTTATTGTAGCATACTTGAAGATAAAAAGCAACCTTTTTTTACAAAAAAACTCCCAAAAATCTCAACAATTAAAGAATTGTTAAAATGTAATTGAAATTTAAAAGTACGCAAACGGCGCATAAAAATACTTTTATACATAACTGTTGATTATCATGTGCAAAATTATCGTTTTCACTTGACATATTGATATAAATTAGGTATAATATATATAAATATATTTTAATTAAAGAAAGGGCTATAGTAAAATGGCTGATATTAAAAACATCTTATCAAAATGCGATCACACACTTCTCGCACAAACTTCTACCTGGGAGCAGATAAAGCAGATCTGCGATGACGGTATGAAATACGCTACCGCATCCGTATGCATTCCCCCGAGCTTTGTAAAGAGAGCTAAGGAATATGTTGGCGACAAGCTTGCTATCTGCACTGTTATTGGATTTCCCAACGGATACTGCACGACCGCAGTTAAAGTATTCGAAACGAAGGACGCTATTGCAAACGGCGCTGATGAAATAGATATGGTTATCAACATCGGCGATCTTCGTGATAACAACGACGAAGCAGTTTGCGATGAGATCCGTCAGATCAAGGCTGCTTGCGGCGAAAAGATCCTCAAGGTAATTATAGAAACATGCCTTCTTACAGAGGACGAAAAGATCCGTATGTGCAAAATAGTTACGAAAGCAGGAGCTGATTATATCAAGACATCCACAGGTTTTTCAACAGCAGGCGCTACTTTAGAAGACGTTCGCCTTATGTATGCTAACGTCGGTGAGGGCGTGCTCGTAAAGGCTGCAGGCGGTATTTCCGGCATTGACGATGCTCAGGCGTTTATTGATGCAGGTGCTTCCCGTCTTGGTACAAGCCGCGTTGTAAAGGCTGTAAAGGGTATCGAAGGCTCCGGATATTAATATACACAAAAAGGAGATAATTTATATATGTCAACACCTCATATCGCCGCTGAACGCGGAGATTTTGCAAAAACAGTATTAATGCCGGGCGATCCTTTGAGAGCAAAATTTATTGCAGAAAACTATTTGACTGACGCCGTACTCGTTAATAACGTAAGAGGCGTTCAGGGCTATACAGGCTACTATAACGGCAAGCGTGTATCCGTTATGGCTTCAGGAATGGGTCAGCCTTCAATAGGCATTTACTCATACGAGCTTTACAATTTCTTTGATGTTGAAAACATAATCCGTGTGGGCTCATGCGGCTCATTCTCCCCCGACCTTCACGTGCGTGACATAATCGTTGCTATGGGTGCCTGCACAAACGGTTCGTACGCTATGCAATATAAGCTCCCCGGCACTTTCTGCCCTATTGCAGACTTTGAGCTTGTAAGCAAGGCTGTCGCTGAGTGCAACAAGGCAGGCGTAAACTACAAAGTAGGAAACATTTTCTCTTCCGATACATTTTACGATGATGCAAATTCAGGTATGGAATGGGCAAAGATGGGCGTTCTCGGCGTAGAAATGGAGTCCGCCGCTTTGTATTGCAACGCTGCACGCGCAGGCAAAAAGGCTCTGTGCATTTGCACGGTAAGTGACTCGTTCATTTACCCCGAAGAAAATGCTACGGCAGAAGAACGTCAGAATACTTTCACAAAAATGATGGAAATAGCTTTAAACATAGCTTAATTCATCCAAACGAGGAATTTTATTATGAAAAAACGCGCTATAATCATCGTTTTGGACAGTGTCGGCATTGGCGAAATGCCCGACGCTTACCGTTGGAACGACGAAGGCAGTAATACATTAAAGGCAATAAGCAGTCATCCGAATTTTGACTGTCCGAATCTCAAACGCCTCGGTCTGTTCAACATTGACAGCGTGGAAAACGAGGGCGTACGCGAGCCTGAGGCATCGTTTGCGCGCATGAGCGAAGCATCAAACGGCAAGGATACAACGATAGGCCACTGGGAAATTGCAGGAATTTTTTCTCCCCGTCCGCTGCCTACGTACCCGAACGGATTTCCTGAAGAAATAATAAAGGAATTTGAAAAAAGAGCCGGTGTCGGCACGCTGTGTAATCTTCCCTATTCAGGCACTGACGTTATACGCGATTACGGCAAGGAGCACGTTGAAACCGGAAAGCTGATCGTATATACATCCGCAGACAGCGTATTTCAGATAGCTGCTCACGAGGACGTAGTTCCGATCGAAAAGCTGTACGAATACTGTCAGATCGCACGCGATCTGTTACAGGGTGAGCATGGTGTAGGCAGAGTTATTGCCCGTCCGTTTGAAGGTGAGCATCCTTATAAGCGCACGTCACGCAGACACGATTTTTCCCTGCCGCCCGCATCAGATACGGTTCCGCTTATTATAAAGAATGCAGGATATGACAGCATATCTATCGGAAAAATATTTGATATATTCGCTGCAGTAGGATTTACGGAAAGTATGCCCACAGCAGGAAATAACGACGGTATGGAAAAGACGATAGCAACGCTCAAACGCGATTTTAACGGATTGTGCTTTGTTAACCTCGTTGATTTCGACTCGTCGTACGGTCACAGAAACGATATTTCCGGTTACGCTGCTGCAATGAGTGAATTCGACAAGCATTTGGGTACGGTTCTCGATCTTTTGCAGGACGATGATCTGCTGATAATAACAGCCGATCACGGATGCGACCCTTCAACACCTTCGACCGACCATTCGCGCGAGTATACTCCTATGCTTGCATACGGAAAAAATATAAAAAGCGGTGTAAATCTCGGCACGCGCCAGACGTTTGCCGATATAGGTGCGACCGTTCTTGACTGGTTTGGCCTTTCATACGAGGACGTTTACGGAAGCTCATTTTTGAAGGAGATCTTAAATGACTGACAAGGAACTGTTACAAGCCGCAATACAAGCGCGTGAGTTTTCATACTCGCCGTATTCAAATTTCCGTGTAGGCGCTGCGCTTTTAGGGAAAAGCGGAAAGGTTTACACGGGCTGCAACGTAGAAAACGCTGCTTACACTCCAACGAATTGCGCTGAACGTACCGCCGTTTTCAAGGCAGTAAGTGAGGGTGAGCGTGAGTTTTCTGCAATTGCCGTCGTAGGCGGCAAGGACACACTTTCGGATATGTGTGCTCCGTGCGGAGTGTGCCGTCAGGTATTGGCAGAGTTTTGCACGGGAGATCTTAAAATCATTATGGGAAATATGCAGAATATAAAGGTCTGCACATTATCCCAGCTTCTTCCCCATTCCTTCGGGAAGAGCGATATAAATTAAAGGAGCTGTTCAATTATGCGTATGTGTGATATTATCCGTAAAAAACGCGACGGCGGTGTTTTATCGGATGCAGAGATCAAATGGTTTATAAAAGGCGTAAAGGAAGGAAGCGTTCCCGACTATCAGATATCCGCGCTCTGTATGGCTATATACTTCCGCGGTATGAATATCGAGGAAACTACCGCCTTGACGTTGGCTATACGTGATTCGGGCAAGGTGCTTGACTTTTCGGAGATCAACGGATTGCGCGTTGACAAGCACTCAACCGGCGGCGTCGGTGATAAAACGAGCCTTGTTGTTGCTCCTATCGTTGCAAGTTTAGGTGTAAAGGTTGCGAAAATGAGCGGCAGAGGTCTTGGACACACCGGCGGAACGATTGACAAGCTCGAAGCTATTCCGGGATTTTGCACTGACATCCCTCTTGATGAATTCAAAAAGATAGTAAACCGTGTGGGAATAGCCATCGTAGGACAAAGTGAGGATCTTGCACCTGCTGACGGAAAGCTTTATTCTCTGCGTGACGTCACATCAACAGTTGACAGTATGCCTCTTATCGTTTCAAGCATCATGGGAAAAAAGCTGGCTGCTGACGATGATTGCATCGTTCTTGATGTAAAAACGGGAAGCGGCGCTTTTATGAAAACGCTCGACGGAAGCCGTGAATTAGCCCATCAAATGGTTGAGATAGGCAAGCGCGCAGGAAAAAGAATGTGTGCGTTGATAACCGATATGGACAGACCTCTCGGTTATGCTATCGGTAACTCACTTGAGGTTATTGAGGCTATTGAAACTCTCAAGGGCAACGGTCCTGCTGACCTTACAGAGCTTTGCATAACGCTTGCTTCAAGAATGCTGTTCCTCGCTGAAAAGGGTACGCTTGCCGAATGTGAAGCAAATGTAAAACGAGTCATAGAAAACGGTGAAGCTCTCAATACATTTGCGAATATGGTGGAAGCTCAAGGCGGCGAAAAGTCTTGGATACTCGACAGCAGTAAGTTCCCAAAAGCAAAATACTCGTATACTGTAAAAGCAGAAAGATCAGGATATATAAGCAGTGTAGACACAGAAGGTTACGGCACATCAAGCTTGCTTTTAGGTGCCGGACGCAACACCGCTGAGGATACGATAGACAGTGCAGCCGGAATTATTCTTATCAAGAAAAACGGTGATTTCGTTGAAGAAGGCGAGGCTATCGCAGAACTTTTTGCAGAAAAAGAAGAATACTTTGAAAATGCAAAAAACAAGCTTCTCGCAAGCACAGTAATAGGAAGCACACCTCCCTGCTCTGTTCCTCTTGTGCTTGACATTGTGGAATAAATATTTTTTTAAAATAGCAAAAAAGCTATGATATCTATATATCATAGCTTTTTTAATTTACTATTCTCTGTTTCCCTTAAGTGCAAGAACCATATCTATCTTATCAACCTTGCCAAAAAGCAATGAAAGGGAGAAAAAGTAGCTTGCAGCTATCAAAAGTGCGGTCAGAGCAAATGAGCTGATATCAATATACGGCTGAAGCACAACGTGCATATACGGTATTGCGATCCTGCTGAGAATATTCAAGGTGAAGTAACACAGCGGATATGATAATAACAGACCGAGTATTACGAGAATATGATTTGTATTCATAATAATGCGCCGTATTTCTCTGTTTCGGTAACCCAGTACCTTAAGCATTGAAATATTTGATCTATTCTCCTCTATAAGCATATTGACGATAAGATAAACGGAGATCACTCCGAGCATACTTCCTATAATAACAAGACCGTAAACAAATCCGTCAAGTGCACTCATAGCAGTATCAAGAATATCAAGAATACTTTGACTGTCGCTGATATACGCTAATTTTTCACTCGGAATACTCAGCTCTTCATCTGAATATATAACATTGAAGTAGTCTTCTTTTATTTGCATAATGTCTTTTACGTTTTTATACGACGTATATACCGCCTGATTAGTGTTGTCGTTTACTATACCGTCTATTTCGATCTCGATATCCTCAAGAGTTACGGTATTTCTTATTTTGATTTTGTCGCCCTTATTTAAGCCCCTTTCGATTGCAACGGCATTTGAAATATAAAAACCTTCATTTGAATACTCACCGATCAAAAGCTCCATATTTTCAAACTTACTGTCAGTCGGTACTCCGTTCAACACGATCGAATTACCGTTATCACTCATTTCATACGAAACAGAAATACCGCTTATACCGCCGAAGATATTATCCGTCATCACTTGATTAAGGAAATAATTATATTTGTAAACTGTTCCGCTTTCTATACCGTTCTCGGTCATTTGATCAACCGTATCTCCGAGAGCAAAACCGAACAGGCTCATAAATGAGCTTAAAAACAGACAAAGTAAAACGAGGAGTGTTCTTGCGGGATTTGAAAGCAATGATCTTAATCTGAATTTTCTTTTAAAATTCATTTTACTGCTTTCGAGCATACGGCGTTGTTTTTTGGTATCATCATATCTGTCAGTTAAAAGCGAAACAATACTGTTCCTTTTAAACAGCTTATACGTCTTTATATATGCAACAGATCCGTAAAGGACGGTTGGAACGATAAGACATATAATCACAACGGGAGTTCTTACGTAATAATCATAGTTTATCAGCTGGTAATCATACAGTAAATACATCGCAACGCTATTTCCTGCGAAAGCTGCCAGCAGCACACCTGTAACAGAGCCTATAATAGCAGGAATTATAGCGTAAATTGAATAATGCAAGCCTATTTCGTAATTTCTGTACCCGAATGATAAAAGTGTTCCAATATGTTTTTTCTCACGCTCTATCAATCTCCCGAGGACAACCGATATAAGCATCAAAATGATCGTAAATAGCAACGGACCGATAAACCAGGCAAGCATTAACATTTCAACTCCTGAATTCAGCGGCTTGCTTATGCGTATATTTGAATTTGACGACAGATATGAATATGCTCCGTATTCGTCGTTAATACAACGGCGAAAGGCGTCAGTATCGGTATCATCGCCATATGATACAGAATAATATGCAGAAATGCTGTAAGAGCTTTTATTTTTTAATTCTTCAAACGTATCAAAATCTACCTGAACCATAGCAAAATCAGCTTTGTCTACCCATGCATCTGTCAGATTTTTTGGTGAATAAATATAGTCAGGACGTATGGCAAATCCAACGACTGTAAAATTTGCTCCGTCAATTTCATAAGCGTCTGCGATTTGAATATCGTTTGAATTTGCAAAATCACGGTCTAAAAGTATTTCGTTTTTATTTTGAATATTTTCACCTTGCAATATCTGATATTTATTTATTTTTTGCGCAGGCTTGAAAAAACGGTACGTTTTATCTTCGATCAAAAAATCAAGATATTCCGTTTCTTCAATTAAAACACCGTGCTCTTTTTCAAGCTTTTCAATATTTTCCTTCGATAACGGAACGCTTGTAATAAACTGAGCAGACTCGACATTTCCGTCTGACATGATACTTTTAATATCATCAGATATCATATACGCATTTGAAAATGCAACGCTTACGAGAAAAACGGCAAGTGAGGTCAGCAGGATTATAGAAATATAATAAGACAGATTTGATTTTATACTACGCAATATTGTACGGTTAATAGTTCTCATATCATCCTACCTTACAGATCAATTTCCGAAATGCTTATTTTATTTGTGTTTTTTTCCTGAGAAACTATCCTGCCGTCTTTTACGCGAATAATTCTGTCAGCAAAATGGCGTATCTCTTCATTATGAGTAATTATCAGTATCGTTGTATTATACGTTGCGTTTACCTTTTCGATAAACGAAAGTACCTCTTTGGCTGATTTTGAGTCAAGTGCACCCGTCAACTCATCACAAAGGAGTAAAGCGGGATTTTTCACAATTGCTCTTGCTATGGCAACTCTTTGCTGTTGACCGCCCGAAAGCTCACTTGGATAACGGTTTGCAAAAGGTGTTATATCAAGGTTTTCAACCACTTTCTCAAGATCAAGTCCGCCGTTTAAAGCGATTTCTTTCGTTGTTTCAATATTCTCTTTTGAAGTAAGGTTTGGGATCAGATTATAAAATTGAAACACAAATCCTACCTTATCTCTGCGATATTCAACGAGCTGCTTTGAATTAAATTTACTTATATCGACTCCATCAACCGTTATAGATCCGCTGTCAAGTGTGTCAATTCCGCCTATCATATTCATCAGCGTGCTTTTGCCTGAGCCTGATGCGCCGAGAATAACTCCTATTTCTCCCTTTTCCATAGAAAAACACACGTTGTCGAGTGCGCGTACCGCATTATCTCCTTTTCCATATTCTTTTACTGCGTTTTTGACCTCGATAAACATATTTTCCATCTTTCCCTTTCAAAAAAATAAAAAGCCAAGCACGGCAAAACCATACTTGGCATAATGACATAATATAATGACTCCATGTATAGATCTGCATTTATACATGAGTCTTGCATTTTAAAACAAGCCAGACCAAAAGGTCAGGATGTTGACTTGTTACGCAAATATTTGCGAACGCTACTCCCTCATCTTTAATTATTTTAGCACAAAAAAAATAAATTGTCAATGGTTTAAATGAATTTTTTTAATATATCTCAAAATTGCATCTCACACAATTATTCTGCTAAGATCAAACAACTCCTGCTTCATTTCAGTAAATCCGTATCTTGGAAGTCCGCCGTCTTTATAATGAGCAAGGAGATGCTCTGTATCAGACAACGTATTGCAAAATAAAAACTTCTCTTTTAATTCATCGTTTTCGATCATATCCGAATAAGTCTGTATAGCATCAAGAAAAGGCTTATTTCCCATAAGATCAACGGGACGTTGTTCCCATTGCGCAAAAGAGCAAAAGCATGCATTTTCATACGGTATCAGGCCCGACGCGGCAAATTCCGAACGGATCTGCATAAGAATTTCGCCAAGCATATTTTTTCCGTTCCATTGATTACGGTCAAAACGCCGATCATCATTTATCGAAAGTCCTATTGAAAGATCAGTATCAAAAAGGCTGCAGCTTACGATAGTATTACCTTCTGTCCCCTTTAGGACTTCATACAGTTTTTTATTCTGCTGAAATTTTGCTCTTACACCCCTTTTTATAACCGTATACTTATGCTTGTTCCAAAGATCAGTTTCAATATCAGGGTTCGACGCTCTTTCCAATTTCAAAAGTATTTCGGGATTACACGATGATTCTGCCTGCATACAAAGATCCAGTCTTTTTGCCATAGATGCCTTATGATAGAACGCAAACTGTTCAACGGAAGTAAATTTCATATTTCCGTATTCAAACGGAGCATAATACCAATCACTGAAGCATCCGTAATCGTCGCAAACGTGATAGAAAAACACATATTTTTCTGCCATTTATCTTCTGCACCTTCTTAAAGTCGTAACAAAACGCATTTTTACATATTATACCATAATATTTCTGACGTGTCAACATCAAAGCAATATTTATAAAAATAAAGCGGTTATCCCCCAACACTCGTTGAAGGATAACCGTTTATCAATTATTATTTCGTGCCTCTCTTAACGTAAGTTGTGTGCAAAAGCTTGTGAGCATTATGAGAACCGGGTTCTTCAAAGAACTCATCGTAAAGCATTTTCACAACGGGGCTTTCGTGAGACTTTCTGAGGGTATTTGCAGAGTCTGCATCATACAAAGCCTTTGCTCTCAAAGTCTTGAGATCAACACTGTTGCGAACAGCATCGCTCTGTACGGGCTGACCGCCGCCGTTGATACAACCGCCGGGGCACGCCATAACCTCAACCATATGATAGTTCTTTTCACCTGCAAGTATCTTGTCAATAACCTTTCTTGCGTTAGCAAGACCTGAAACGACCGCTACGTTAAGCTCGATGCCTGCCACGGTGTAAGTAGCTTCTTTAATTCCCTTTGTGCCTCTGACTTCAACGAAATCAACTGCAGTAGCGTTACCGTCAAGCTTGTATGCAGCCGTACGGAGAGCCGCTTCCATAACACCGCCAGTTGCACCGAATATAGCAGCGCCACCGGTTGCGGTTTCGAAGGGATTGTCAAATTCTTCATCAGCAAGACCTGTAAAATCAAGGCCCGCTTCCTTTATCATCTTTCCGAGCTCTCTCGTCGTAAGTGCTACGTCAACATCGTCAAATGCCTGCGAACGCTGCTCTTCTCTCGTTACCTCGAACTTCTTTGAAGTACAAGGAATAACGCTGACAACGAAAAGCTTTTCGGGATCTATGTTGTTCTTCTGGCAGTAATAGCTCTTAAGAACTGCACCGAACATCTGCTGAGGAGACTTGCAGCTTGAAATGTGCGGCAAGAAGTCAGGATAGTAATGCTCGCAGAACTTAACCCAACCGGGACA
>JAFYMA010000141.1 GCA_017556845.1 Clostridia bacterium
CTTCAGTATTTTCTTCAGTATTTTCTTCCGCATCATCATCCGCTTCGGGATATTCGGAGTCGGTTTCGTCCTCGGTATACCCGTCTGCCCCGTCGAGCGCTTCAAGCTCTGCTATATCCTCAGGATCCTGCATATCCTGCATATCCCCGTCAGGATCGGGCTGTGTGCTCTGCGTGAACATATCAACGGCGTCCGTCATTACCCATTTACCGTTTTCAAGCTGCGTGTAAAGGCTCTCAACGCCCTTCGCCTTGGCTTTTATAAGGAAGAATACGATAAAGAACACGCTCAGAACGACGCATATCAGTGCAACGAGCTGGGATTTGCGTATTCCCGTCGAGCCGAGATAAAGCGAATCGGTACGCAAGCTTTCAATGAACATTCTGCCAAGACCGTACCAGCCGAGATACATAAACAGTATCTGACCGTCGAATTTCTTCTTTCTGTAAAGGATATTTATAAGAATGAAGCCCAGAAGGTTCCACAGCGATTCGTAAAGGAACGTCGGATGAACGAAGCCGCTCGGATCGACCGTCATACCGGGGTTTTCCTTCATTATCTTGCTTTGATATTTTTCAAGATATTCTACCGTTCCCTGCAGTCTTTGATTCGTTGACTGCTCGTATACGAACGATCTCATACCCCAGGGAAGCTCGGTATTTATGCCGAACGCCTCCTGATTTGCGTAATTGCCCCATCTGCCGAGTATCTGCCCGATCATAGCGGCGGGCGCGGCGCAGTCAAGCACGCGCAGCGGATTTTGCTTTTTGATAAGGGCAGTTACCGTTATGGCGATCACGCCTGCGATTATTCCGCCGTATATGCCAAGTCCCCCCTGCCATATAGCGATTATCTCGTAAAACGTATTATACGAGCCGAGATTTGACAAAACGTAATACGCTCTTGCTCCGAATATGCCCAAAACGACTGCAAATATTGCGTAATCGTACATATGATCGGATGATATTCCGCTTTGCTTTGCTCTTTTGAATGCGTATATAACGCCGAGAACGATGCCGAGCGTCACGATAATGCCGTACCAGTATATCTCCTTGCCGAAAAGCGTGAAGGCAACGGGAGAAAATCTCAGGGCAAAATCGAACATCTTAAATTCTACCTGATACATTTCAATTTCCTTTCTCTTTCAAGGGCTTTATGACCGCAAGCGTGTACGCCTGAGGGCAGAACAGCTCCCTTAACACTTCCATAGCGTATTCGTAGCTTATATTTGATATTATTTCGGGGGTAAGGAATACGTTTTCGTATACCTCGCTCATACCCTCGCACGTTGATGTGCTGTTTTCAAAGCTCCGCAGACTGCTTGCATACACCGCCCTGCGTGCGTTTTCAAACAGCTCCTTATCAATGCCGTTTTCCTTTACCTGCTCTGCGTATCGGCATATCTCCTCATAAAGAGTCTGTGCATGATCCGTTTCACCGCAGAACATATACATTGCGTAATACTGCGTGTATTCGTACCCGGAGGAAAACGTGTTGTTTATTATGCCCTTATCGTACATATCGGAATAAAATTCACTGCTCTGTGAAAACATGGCGTGGGATATGACGGATATTGCACACGATCGGCGGTACATCTCCTCATCGTCCGACAAAGGCAGATCCTTTATGCCGAAGCAGAAAACGCATCTTGATACGGGCATATATTTTTCACGGTATTTTTCCCTTGCCTCTCTCGCATCGGGCGGAAATACGGTCTTCGGTATTTCTCCGTTTAACGTGCTTTTCATGCCCTCGCACGCCTTTATCACCCTGTCAACGCTTACGTTTCCGACGACGCAAAGTGACATATTTTCGGGCGTGTAGAACGTTTTATGTATTGAATAAAGCATCTCGTCGCTCGCCTGCGATACCGACTCGGCAGTACCCGCAATATCCGTTGCAAGCGGGCTTTCCTCGCCGTACAGACCGCGCATCACCTCAGTGCGTGACTGCCAGGACGGATGATCGTCGTACATTGCGATCTCCTGGATTATGATGCCCTTTTCCTTTTCAACGCTTTCGGGCGTGAAATGCGGATGCGTCACGAAATGCAGAAGTATGTCGAGCGACTCGTAAAACTCGTCAACGCACGAAAAAATGTACGATGTCTTGTTGAACGAGGTAAATGCGTTTGCATCTGCTCCCGTCTGCGCGAACAGATCGAAAGCGTCGCCCCCGTCCTCCGTTTCAAACGTCTTATGCTCAAGAAAATGAGCCATACCGTCGGGCAGTGACGTCTGCGTGCCGTCCGATAAAACGAAATTACTGTTGACCGAGCCGAACTGTACTGAAAGTATCGCGCTTGCCACTCGCTTTTTGTTCGGTGAAATATATACCGAAAGCCCGTTTTCGAGCTTTACTGAAAAGCATTCATCGCCCGTGGCGCGGCAAAGTGTTTTTTTAATCTGACTCATTGTCATCCTCCGTACCGCGCATAAAGTAGACCGTATCGGCGGTGATCGTTTTTGCAACCGCCTCAACATCCTGCGCGGTAATTGAATCAAGCTCTGAAAGCTCCTGCTCGACTGATACGTATTCTCCGTAGAAAAATACTCTGTATATGCACCTTGCCGCTATCGCTCCCGCTGAATCAAGGCAGGCAAGACGCGCGCTCTTAACGCTCTTTACAGCACACGAAAGCTCCTCTTTCGTAATGCTCTGCTCTGTCATGCCCGCAAGCTGTGCGAAGATCTCATCCTGCGCCTTTTGTCTGTTTTTTGCATCTATTCCCGTTGATATGTACATTAAGCCGTTTGCATCGTCGTGGCACGAGGAGCAGTAATAGCACAGGGACATTCTTTCTCTTACGTTGCGGAACAGTCGGCTTATCGGCGACTGACCGAATATCTCCTCAAATACGGCGCTTGCGCAAAGATGTCTGTCGCTTGCGTGAGTTCTGTCACGCAGACCTATAACCAGGTGCGACTGTTTTATATCCTGCTCTTCCTCAAAATACCGTATTTCCTTCGGCGTAACGATCGGCGTTTTGTTGCTGTACGGTATAACGCACCTGTCACCGAGGGCGTCCGATACGCTTTTTGCAAACTGCCTTGCTCTTTCCGTATCGTTGCCTGCGTAAACGATGATAACGGGGGCGTATTTCAGCATACGCAAATACTGACCGTATATATCGGATCCCGTAAGGCTTTCGTATACCGACGTGTCGGTGTTGCACGTAAATTCCACCGTTTCACCGCGGCACATAAGCTGCGCACAGCGGACTGATGCGTAATGCTCCTTGTTGTTTATTATCGCCTTTATTCCGTCGCATCTGTTTTTTATCTGCGTTTTCGTATACTCCCCGTTGAACGAGCCGTTTTCAACGAGCGGATCGAATATAACGTCGTGTAAAAGCTCAAGCACGCCGCCCATTATGTCACAGCCGTCAAAGGCTATGGAATTTTTCAAAAACGATGCGGAAAACGTAACTCCGACCGTTTCCCCGTAATACGCGGTGCTTGCCCATAAGGACGATGCAAAAAGAGCTTCAAGACGGCACCTCATTTGCCTTCTCGTCGGATATTTTCTGCACCCCTGCTCCATTATCTTCGGCATTATGACTGCCCCGTACGGCTTATCAGCCATAGGAAGCATAAAATGCACGTTTATGTGATCTGCTACGAGATCCTCCGTCGTAACTGCGTGAAGCTCTACGCCGTTGTTGTACTTTTCGCAAAAATATGCCACACCGTCACTCCTTACTGAATAATTTCAAAAAATCAAGCCTTGAAGACATTACTCACAGTCATCTTTAAAGTTGCTTTTCGTATACCTCATCACGTACGGCATGTCACCGTATGACTGTACCGTATTCACAACGGCAGACGGACCGTATCGCACCGTACGCTTTTTTTATATCAAATGAAAGATCAACCGATTTTCGTTTCTTGTGTTACTCATCAAGCCAACCTGGATAGAAAATACCCTGTCTTTGAGAAAAACCGTATCCATGATCAAAATCTTCATTGTTTTGCCCGTCTAAAACGGCAAACTTTTTGATCTTGTATGGATCATCGGGGTATTTGGATTCATATTGGGTATAACATTCTACGACTATCTTATACTCAGCTTCGCTTGTAATAACGTTAAACGTCATATGTGCATAACAGATCACTTCTCCCGGTACAATACGTTTTCCTGTAGAACCCAAACCGCGGAATGTCACACTGACCAATTCTCCCCGGTACAGATCAAAGACGTAATCGCATCCGGTTTCAAAATCCGGCAATTCGATGACATCATCGGCAAAAAAAGTTTTAAACGCCTCTTTATCCTGAAGCTGCACGGCATTAAACAGTCGGGCCAAGACCCCCTCCACATCCGTAGCTATTTTTCCTTCATCCATCTGATCGGAATAGCAGCTGAACAAGCTGAACGATATAAGTACCGCTACTACACCGCTGATAATTTTCTTTATATACGCTTTCATAGCTTTTCTCACTTAATTTCTCATTTACTTTTCCAAATATACGTTGCTTGCATACCGTTAAATTTCCATCCCTCATCGTCCTTTTCGTCCTTGTTTTAAGATCGTCATACATATCGGGATCGGTTGTTATACTTTTTGCAAAAATATGCCGCAATGTCACTTCTTACTGAATAATTTCAAAAAATCAAGCCTTGAGGACATTATCTCACATTCATCTTCAAAGTTGCTTCTGTACACTTCAATTATGTACGGTACGTCGTTACCGTATGACTGTATCGTATTCACAACGGCAGACAGATCGCATACGCCTCTGCACGGCAGTCTGCACTGACCGTCCTTCCAATCGTTCAGATGAACGCATCTGACGTTTTGCCCCATGGAATGAAGAATATCAAACGGATCGTATCCGCCTCTGTACGCCTGCTTTATATCAAACGTAAAGCATACATCGGGCAAAAGGGCTTTTAACGCGCGGATATTTTCGCCGGAGCCCACGTGGCTTGATGAAACGTTCTCCTGGGACAAACGCACACCGAAGGATCTTGCAGTATCGTCAAGACGGCTGAATATCTCAGCGTATCTTTCAATTCCGACAAACGGAGCTTTTTTGTTATCTCCGTGAAATACGACGTATTTTGCGCCAAGCTCGGCGGCGGCGGAAAAATATCTTTTGTAGTATTCGAGCGTATCGTCAATACGTCTTTCATAGCCCGAAAAAAACAGTATGTATTCGTAGCCCGAGGTAAACGGATGAACCGATGTTACGCTGATGCTGTAATTATCCTTTGCAGAGCAAAGCTGCTTAAGATACTGCCCTGAGCATTCGCTGTGGCTGCCCATAAATATTTCCGTGCTTGAAACACCGAGCGATGCCAGCTTTTGCACGGACTGCAACGTATCGCACGGAAAAAAGCACGCACTTGAAACGCCGACCGTCATAATGATCCTTTCTGTTACCATAATTTGTGCTTTGACAAAGGTA
>JAFYMA010000142.1 GCA_017556845.1 Clostridia bacterium
CTGTTTCGGGGGCTTTCGTTTCGGGTGCTACTGTATCCTCAACGGGAGCGTTCGTTTCAGGTGCATCGGTCATCTTGTCCGTTTAGGGCGCAGATGTTGTCTGTGAGTCCGTTACGGCATCTGTTGCATTTTCCGTCGCTTCCTCCGTTTCGACTGTGGTTTGCGATGCCGTATCCTGCGTATTGCCTGCCGTCGTGTCAGAGCTTTCCGTATCTGCACAAGATACAAGCATTGATGCAAGAATAAGCGATGCTAAAATTGCGGAAAGTATGCTTTTAGTATTCATCGGATATCTCCTTTATACGTTATTTACGTATATGTTATCACAATATTGACGTTTTTTCAACCTCTTTTGCATTTTTTTGCATACGGCACTGCAAAGCGGTGATATTCATGCCCCATTGGGTGACGTGGGGCAGGCGAATGCCCGTTAACACGCCGTATCTTTAAAGATATTCCGCCAACTTTATATCAAAAGTAAAACTCTGACACACGGTGCGTTGTCTGCACCGTCTGCCAGAGCTTTTTTTCATTGGTATTTTACGCTTCGCTGAAGCTGTCCTTACCTACGCCGCACATAGGGCACTCAAAATCGTCGGGAATATCCTCAAATTTTGTTCCGGGTGCAATGCCGCCGTCGGGATATCCCTCTGCTTCATCGTACTCCCAGCCGCAAATGTCACATACATACTTTTTCATAGCTTTTCTCCTTTTATTTTATTTCTTCAAAATCAGATGCTCCGTGCTTACACAAGGGGCATACAAAATCCTCCGGCAATGTATCACCTGAATAAACGTATCCGCATATTTTGCATACGTAGCCCTTTTTGCCCTCAATTTCGGGCTTCGGCTTTACGTTTTCGTGATAATATGAATACGTCATCGTTTCCTTATCCGATATAACTCTCGCCTCTGTCACAGAGCAGATGAACATACCGTGTGTATCAAGGTCGATATACTGCTCGACCTTAAGCGACATAAACGAATTGATGTATCTCGGCAGGAACACAAGACCGTTATCCGAGCGAAGCACGTCACAGCCTGCAAATTTATCAACGTTTCTTCCGCTTGCAAAGCCGAACACCTCAAACACCTTGAACGGTGCTTCGGTAGTAAGGCAGTTTATATTCATTTTACCCGTTTGCTTTATAACGTGGTGAGAATAATTATCCTTGTTTATCGTAACTGCTATTCTGTTGGGAACGCTCGTCACCTGCGTTACGGTGTTAACGATAAGTCCGTTATCCTTTTTGCCGTCATTGCAGGTAACAACGTACAGACCGTATCCGATATTGAAAAGTGCGGTAAGATCGTTTTTATCCGCCTTTTCGCCGTTTTGTGCAACGTATTCGCGGCAAAGCTCGTCGGCAAGGGCGTCTATCTGCTTTAAGCTGTCCTCGTTCAGTGCAGAAAGTATCTTTACCGTATTTTCGGCATACGTGATATTTTTGCTGTTTTCCAGCATACCCTTCATGACCTTTGCGGCAAGAGGCGCCCACGAGCCGTTTTCAATAAAAGCAACCGTTCTGTTCTGATAGCTTCTTTCCGTCAGATGATCTATAAACTCTCTCATAAACGGGAATATATCCGCATTATACGTAGTTGTGGCAAGTATGAGCTTACTGTATCGGAATGCATCCTCTACCGCCTCTGCCATATCGCATCTTGCAAGATCGTTTACAACTACCTTCGGGCAGCCCTTCGCTCTGAGCTTTTCAGCCAGACGCAAAACGGCTTTTTTCGTATTTCCGTATACAGACGTATACGCTATTACTATTCCCTCTTCCTCTGCTCTGTAGCTTGACCAGATGTCATACAGATTTATATAATAGCCGAGATCTTCCGTCAATATCGGGCCGTGCAGGGGGCATATCTTCTCAATATCAAGCACCGACGCCTTTTTCAAAAGCGCCTGAACCTGTGCGCCGTATTTTCCTACTATACCTATATAATAGCGTCTTGCCTCGCAAGCCCACGGCTCATCAACATCAAGCGCGCCGAATTTGCCGAAGCCGTCAGCAGAGAAAAGCACCTTGTCGCAGCTGTCATACGTTACTATTACCTCAGGCCAATGAACCATAGGAGCCGTAACGAACGTAAGAACGTGCTTGCCGAGCGACAGCGTATCACCCTCTGAAACAACTATTCTGTTATCGGCAAAGTCATTGCCGAAAAAGTTTTTCATCATCACAAACGCCTTTGCTGACGAAACCACGGTTGCATCGGGATACGCCTTTTTAAAGTTTGCAATATTTGCAGAGTGGTCAGGCTCCATATGCTGAACGATGAGATAATCGGGCTTTTTGCCGTTCAGAGCGTTTTGTATATTGTCGAGCCATTCGTGAGAAAACGCAGCATCGACAGTATCCATTACGGCTATCTTTTCATCAATGATAATATACGAATTGTACGCCATTCCGTTAGGAACGTCATACTGACCTTCAAACAGGTCAATATTATGATCGTTGACGCCAATATATTTTATATCCTTCGTTATTTCCATATCACGATCTTCCTTTCTTCAACCTTTACTGCTATTATTGTACCGACAATATGTTAATTTTTCAATACGATAATATTTTTTTATGGTATTTTTTTCTCCGCAAATAACCGTTTTCATAATTGTTTTTCTCCGCCCATATAAGCTACACTGTTGACTTTTTTGCAAAAAAATGATATTATGGAGTAAAATGTCGCTTTAACGGAGACCAAAAAACTTTTTATATAGTATGATCCGATCATAAAGCAAAAAATGAATATTGAAAGGAATATTTATATATGCCGGACAAAATAACGCCGTCTATGCAAAAGACGAAAGTATCATCTACGATCAAAAGACACCGTAACATTTTAACATCGTTTTTGTTATTCACACTTTTTATCACCATTATGCTGTCAGGCTGCAGCTCTGATAAAATCTCCGAAAACACCGATGCTATAGATAAAACAGAAACATCTGTTACTCAGCAAACCGAGATCGCATATACATCACATTTGCAAAACGATACCTCATTCACAGAAGATGCAAATACAGATATTCCCCAAACCGAAGAGCCTGATAAGATCACGAGCTCAGACGATACTCTTGCAACAGGTCACTCGCACGAATACTCCTTTACAACAGTACCCTCATCATGCACGGAGCAGGGATACACGGAATACAAATGCTTACAATGCGGTGACACCTATACAGACGGTTATACAGCCGAAACGGGACACGAGCTTGCCGTTTTTGAAACATCCGATCCAACGTGTAACGAGCAGGGACGAACGGTTTACAAATGCAATAGTTGCGAATATACAAAAGAAGAATATTCCCCGTCATTGCCGCATTCTTACAAATCATATGTAACTGATGCAACGTGCACAAATGACGGATACACGACACATACCTGTGAAAAATGCCTTCATTCCTTTACCGACAGTATAACGAAAGCAAAGGGGCATACTTACAAAAAAGCCGTCATTGAAGCTACATGCACAGACGGCGGATACACATCGTACATCTGCAATTGCGGATATGCATATACAGGCTCTCTTACGTCTGCAAAGGGACACACATTCGGCGAATGGATAACGGTAAAAGAGCCGACCGAGCAAAGCGACGGCAAAGCCGAGCGGAAATGCAAGCTATGCACGCAAAAAGAATCAAAGGTCCTGAATAAGCTCATTCCGCAGCACACACACAAATATACATCGAGCATTCAAAAAAGTCCTACCTGCACCGAAAACGGCATTTTGCAGTACAAATGCACCTGCGGAGCGTCATATACGGAAAGCATTAAGGCACTGTCGCACAGTTATCAAAACACATTAACAGCGCCAACCTGCACGGATCAGGGCTATACAACGCACACCTGCTCAAAATGCGGTAACAGCTATAAGGACACATACACAAATGCAAAGGGACACAGCTACGGCACTCCCGTCACAATAGCTCCGACTTGCACCCAGGACGGATATACCGTACACAAATGCAAAATATGCACTTACTCCTACACAGACGGATTCGTTACCGCTCATCACAAATATACCGACGTTGTAACAAAGGCAACATGTACAGAGGACGGATATACAACTCACAAATGCACAAAATGCTCATACTCCTATACCGATACAACGGTAAAAGCAAGCGGTCACAGCTACAGTCATAAAGTAACATCCGCCACGTGCTTGGAAAAGGGCTACACCACTCACGCCTGCTCAAAATGCGGCAACAGCTACAAGGATACATATACAGATGCAAAGGGGCACTCATATTACTTAATCGACCGAACCCTCTCCACTTGCGTTACCGAGGGCAAAAGCACATATCGCTGTACACGCTGCGCTCATACATATACAGAGGCTATTCCTCTTTCCAATCATTCATACCAATATGCAATGGTATCTGCAACGTGTACTGAAAAGGGGTGTATAAAATACACGTGCAAGGTATGCGGCGACAGCTATACAGACAATGAGTGGGATGCATTGGGGCACAAATACGCATTCGTATCCGAAAATAACGGAACTATCACCTACGGATGCGAAAGATGTAACAACTCATCCTACAAGGAATACGAAAACGCCCGTTACGATGCATCGCTAACACCGCCGAAGATAATATACACCTACGCTCAAAATATAAGCATCGTTTCATACTGCGACTCACAGTTCAGCAAAAACGATGGGTATATGTGTCAGGGCATAGTATCAAAAAATTCCGATTTTACAAAGGATACGGATATTGAGTTATGCGCATATTCCTCATACGAATATTATTACAGAATGTGCTTTACCGATCGCACCGACACTAATTACTACAAGCTGAGAATGTGCAAAATGGACGGTGACGTGTTTGTTTACGGTCCGTGGACAGATGTAGTCGAATGTGACGTATACAGTTATTACAAAGAAATTGACGAAAAGCCGAAATATACGTATGAGCTTTACTCTATTGACGGTAACGATAAGGTATATGCAGGTGTTGAAAAGTTATTATTTCTAAAAACGGATAATCCCTACCCTGACAGCTTTATGCTCTATACAGGCGACGGTCAACCGTCCGATATTTTCAATAGTATGACAGTTTACCGCAATCCTCTCTGTTCCGATGTTGAATATCTGAATGTGATCGACGACAGCCAGAACGTAAGAAAGGTCAAAGGAGGCTATCTTCTCAAATTCTCCGAAGATGACGTGGGAACTTTTCATTTCGGGCTGTGCGAGGCCACTACCAAAGGATATATCAAAATACGCAATTACGATATAAACGTTCTGGATCTTGAAAAAGCGGAGCTTGAATGGATCGACGATGCGATAGCAAAAAGCACCACCTCTCAGATGACGAGTAAGGAAAAGCTCGAAGCGGTCATAGACTATATAAAATCCTGCAACTTCAGATATCTTACGAACCGTGACGGAACGAAGCTCATAAGACTTGCACGTCAGCCGAATGACCCGTGGTTCTTATCATACCGCTGGGACAGCATGACATCCCCCGCCGTGCTTGCGAAGATAGCCGAGCGGATAGGCGGATTTGAAAAGGTGGTAAACTGTTATACGAGCAACGAGCACGATTGGTCATATCACCATATGGCTTGCGTAACATATAACGGAAAAGAATACTACTACACCGTATGTCCTCTCGCAGAAACAGGTGCAGCGAATGAAAATGACCTCAAAAAGATAGATTTCACAAGCCGGGCGGAGCTTTCACGGTTTTATAAAATACCGTAAACTACACAGTCGGTTTCCTTTGCGGATGCCGACTGTATTTTTATACATTTTTCAAAACGAAATATAAAATCAGATCAATGTATTGTAATTTGACTCAATTTGTGTTATTATAAGATGAAAACTTTTCATTCAACGGAGAAGATATGTATTACGCAGCAGTTTGCGTCGCCGTCGTTTTATTCGGAACGCAATTTCTAACAAAACGAAAATACGCTGAAAAAATGGGCAGCGGACTTTTCCCGACGATGCTGTTAAGCCTTCTCGGCGGTATTCTCGGTGCTGTTATAATGGTGTTTACAAACGGATTCAAGCTTGAATATACTCCGTTTACGCTTATTATGGCGTGCGTTATTACACTAAACAGTCTGCTTTTTAATCTTTGCTCTTTAAAATCGTTTGAAAGAGTTAATCTCGCCGTATATTCCGTATATTCCATGCTTGGCGGAATGATACTTCCCATTCTTGCAGGCGTTGCATTTTTCGGTGAAAAGGTAACGTTGGGACTTGTTTTGTGTTGCATATTCGTCATCGTGTCCATCGTTCTCGTCAACTTAAACAAAAGAAGCTCAAAAAGCGCAGGACATAGCAGATACGTAAGCTTTCTTTTTTACTTCGGAGTTTTTTTCTTCAACGGTATGTCGGGAGTTATCAATAAATTCTATACCGATGCTGAATATGCTAAGGCATCGAGTGCGGGATTTTCCCTTATGTGCTCTTTGGTGACTGTCGCAGTATCGCTCGTATTTATCTTATGTTATCGAAAAAACAGACCTAAAATATACCTGCTGCCCACATTTATCGCACTTTGCGGAAACGCAGGAAACAGAGTTGCAAATTATTTACTGCTGTTATCCCTTGCGTTTCTTCCTGCATCAGTCAATTATTCGATGGTTACCGCAGGCACGATAGTCGTATCAACGGTATTAAGCTCCGTTTCGGGCGGAAGGGTTCAAAAATTTGAATGGCTTGCCGTGCTTACATCAATAGCAGGTATTGCTTGTCTTATACTGTTATAATCAGATAGGAGAATAAATAAATGAACGAAAGAAAAATAAAGATCGGTATCTTCGGCTTGAACCGAGGTATGGCGAACGCAAAGGCAATAAAGCTGTGCGGCGGAGATATTATTGCCGTATGTGACAAAAATGACGAGCGCAGACGGGCATTCAAGGAACGTATAGAGCCAAAATGTACCGTTTTTGACGATTTTGACAGTCTTATAAAATGCGGAATAGAGGCAGTATACATAGCCAATTATTTTCCCGAGCACGCACCGTATGCCATAAAGGCGTTGGAAAAGGGCATTCACGTCATATCGGAATGCACCTCAAACGGCACTATGGCTGAGGGTGTTGCTCTTATGAGGGCAGCTGAAAAAAGCTCTGCAATATACATGCTCGGAGAAAACTATCCGTATATGCTTTTCAATCTTGAAATGCAACGCATATATCAGGAAGGCTCGCTCGGAAAGATCCTTTTCGGCGAGGGAGAGTATAATCACGCAAGTCCGTCAACCGACCCCAACGCCGTAAGGTCGCTTTATGACAGCGAGATGCATTGGCGGAATTATCTGCCCGCAACGTATTATCTTACACACTCATTAGCTCCTCTTATGTGTGCGACTCATTCCGTTCCGAAAAGAGTATGTGCTCTTCCCGTATTCAGTCCCAAGGAGGGCGAAGACATAATTACGGCATCACGCAACGGCGATGCTCTGGCAATAATGACCGTTCTCAACGATGACGGCTCCGTTTTCAGAATAACGGGACACAGCACGTTCGGATATTCCGAAAATTCTTACCGTCTTGCCTGCAAAAAAGGGCAGATCGAAAACGTTCGCGGAACGGACGGCAAGGTCATGCTTTCTTACAACTCCTGGCACACTCCATCCGGGGCAAAGGAATCTGACCTTTATTATCCGCATGAGAACGAAGTTGACGCACCTTTAGCAGCCCAAACAGGTCATTTTGGAAGCGACTATTATATGTTCAAGGACTTTTTCGACTGCATAAGAACGAACAGAAAGCCGTATCTTGACGCTTTCGTTGCAACGACCATGGCATCCGTAGGCATACTCGGCCACAGAAGCCTGCTTAAGCTCGGCGAGCCGATGGATATACCGGATCTTCGTCTTGAGCAAGAGCGTAAAAAGTATGAAAACGATACTTTATCTCCCTTTTATGCGTACGAGGGAAAAATGTCACCGAGCGTTCAGGTATGCTCGAAGGACGATTTTTGCCCGTCAGATGACAAAGTACAGCGATTTAAAAAAGCAATATCGAAAAATTGAAATTCCCTTTCAAGAGGCAAAAATACTGTGTCCGAATTGTAACATTTAGCAAAACGGTATTGCACTTTGTTAAAATATATAGTAGAATATCAACCCGCCGATAAGGCCGACAGTTCGTTTGTACCATCCTGTCGTAAAACAAAACCAGGACTGCTGAACGTA
>JAFYMA010000011.1 GCA_017556845.1 Clostridia bacterium
ACCTTACCGCACGTTACATCGTAAAGACGCGGGATAAGCTGAACGAACGTCGTTTTACCGCTTCCCGTGCCGCCTATAACGCCGACCGTTGCCCCCGACGGTATTGTGATATTTATATGCTCCAAGTTGAGATTATCCTTGTTTTTGGAATATGAAAAGCACACGTCATCAAACACGATCTGTCCGTTTGAAACGTGCATTACGGGGTTTTCGGGATCCGTTATGTCAAGCTCCTCGTCAAGCACCTCTATAATACGGTCTGCGGACGATTTTGATATTGCCATCATCACGAACACCATAGAGATCATCATAAGGTTCATAAGAATGTTTATCGTGTACGACAAAAAGCTCGTAAGATCGCCCGTTGACATTGCAACGCTGTTTGAATTTACGATAAGATGCGCGCCTATCCAGCCGATAAGAAGCATACAGGTGTTCATCGTAAGGTTCATTACAGGGCCGTTCATAACGACGACCTTTTCAGCGTTTACAAAGCACTTATAAATAAAGCCCGAGGCTTTATGGAACTTTTCCGTTTCGTGCTGCTCTCTTACGTACGATTTCACGACACGCATACCCGTAAGGTTTTCCTGAACGCTTTCGTTCAGCTTATCGTATTTTTCAAATACGAATCTGAATTTCGGAAACGATACGATAGCGATCACCGCAAGCACCGTGCCGAGAAAGGCAATAGCGCCTATATACATAAGCGAAAGCTGACTGTTTATTCTGAATGACATCACGAGCGCCATAACGAGCATTATGGGAGCACGCACGCAAATGCGTATCATCATCTGGAAGGACATCTGTACGTTTGATATATCCGTAGTCATTCTCGTAACGAGTCCCGCCGTTGAAAATCTGTCGGTATTCGCAAAGGAGAAGCTCTGTACCTTTGAAAATACGGCAAAACGCAGGTTTTTGGCAAAGCCCGCAGATGCCTTTGATGCAATCAGAGCACCGAACGAGCCAAATACCAGCGACAGCGCCGCCATCAATATCATAAGAAGACCCGTTTTGATTATCAGGTCCATATTTCCCTTTTTGACGCCATCGTCGATTATAACAGACATAAGATAAGGTATCGCTATTTCAAGCACTACCTCACATATTATGAGTATAGGCGTTATCAAAGCATCCTTTTTAAATTCGCCTACGTATTTTGCAAGCTTTTTTATCATAAATGCCGTCCCTCCTTCGTTTCATTTTCTATTCGTATAAGGCATTGTTCAAGAGCGTCCAAAAGGCAGAACAGCTCCTTCGTTTTTTCTTCCGTCAATTCGTTTTTCAGCCGTTTTTCAAAGGCTGTGACCGTGCCGTTCACACGCTCGTTTGCGCATATTCCGACGTCGGTTATCCGTATGCGCTTCATTCTGCCGTCATTTTCATCTGAAAAACGGCATATAAGCTCATTTTTCTCCATGAGCTTAAGCACGTTCGTAACGGTCGAACGGCGGATGCCGAACTCCTGCTCTATATCTCTTTGATACGCTTCTCCGCCGTTTGATGACAGAAAGCGGAGTATCATTGACTGTGTACGTGTCACTCCGTGACGGCTTGCCTCGTTATCTATACATCGGCGCAGTCTGTTCGTCACATTTCCAAGACGCTTGCCGATATGCTCAGTAGCCGTAAAATTACCCTCTTTCTTTGTTAGATACCTAATTATTCTACCACCAACGGTATTGTCATTCAAGACAGTAATATTATATATTTGTAAATAAAGAAAAACGGCGCATAAACGCATGAAAGCGTCAAGCTGACAAAAAATTAAAGAATGGGTATTGTTTCTTTCTTTATCTTATGATATAATTGAAAAAGCGACAGTAAAGAAAGGAAAAAATATATGGCAAAAAAGAAAAGCCAGGGAAAAGGTCCTCTGGAGCTTATAAAAAGCTATCTGCAAAGAGTGTTTATTGACGGTCTTTCGGGTATGGCTCAGGGACTTTTTGCAACACTTATAATAGGTACCATTTTAAAGCAGCTCGGCTCGTATATTCCCGGCAGCATCGGCTCGATGCTTTCAGTAATAGGAGCAATAGCACAGCTTGCAACGGGCGCGGGCATCGGCTGCGGCGTTGCAGTAAAGCTTGGGGCAAAGCCCCTCGTCGTTTTTTCTGCGGCGGCGTGCGGCTTCGTAGGTGCGTTTGCTTCAAGCGTACAGTCATCGGGCACAGTACAGATATCGGGCCCGGGCGACCCGCTTAACGCGTTTATCGCCGCTTACGTATGTATCGAGGCGGGCAGTATAATAGCGGGAAAAACGAAAATTGATATAATTCTGACTCCGCTCGTTTCAGTCGTTTGCGGCGGTCTCGTCGGCACTTTAACGTCGAGCCCCATATCGCAGTTCAGCTCGTATCTCGGCACTCTCGTTGAATACGGCTCGGAAGCACAGCCGCTTCTTATGGGAATTATCGTATCAACTCTTATGGGAATGTTCTTAACGCTTCCGATAAGCTCGGCGGCAATAGGCGTTATTCTCAATCTTTCGGGAATTGCGGCAGGTGCGGCAACGGTCGGCTGCTGTGTGAATATGATAGGCTTTGCGGTCATCAGCTACCGTGAAAACAAGCTCGGCGGCTTGCTCGCTCAAGGCGTAGGAACGAGCATGCTCCAGATGCCAAACATCATAAAAAGGCCCGTAATATGGCTTCCGTGCATACTCACGTCTGCCATATTAGGACCTATATCAACGCTTTTATTCAAAATGACGAACGTGCCCGCAGGCTCGGGCATGGGCACAGCAGGACTCGTCGGCCCGATACTTTCCTTTGCGGATATGACCGCAAGCGGTGAAAGCGTAACGGCCGTCATTATAAAGATCTCTTTGATGTACTTTATTCTTCCTGCCGTTATGTGCCTCGGATTTTCAGAGGCTATGCGCAAGCTCGGCTGGATAAGGGATTCGGATATGCGTCTGCCGTCTTGATCATCAAGTGATGCTTGCAAGGCTTTCAGGGTCTATGAATATTATTCTTATGCCCTTCTCGTAAGCCATCTTTACCGTATTGGCAGTACCGCTTTTCTCGTTTTTGCTCCTGTCGAATACAGCGATAAGTGCATCGCTGTTTTTGACCATATAGTAATTACGCTGATTGAAAGCTCTTGCACGCTCGGAATACGGCAGTCTTCCTCTCAGAACTACGACAGAATCGGCATTCTTCACTATGCTGTCATAAAGAGCCTTTTCCTCGCCGTTCAGAGCTGCGGAATGTCCCTCAAACGGTATTGCGCAGACGAGCTTTACATCGGGGTGTGTGTTTTTGAATTCAAGAACGCACCTTGCTCCCCACAGATCAACGCCCGTACACATACCGCTGTAAAAAACGGTGTAGCCGTCATTATAAAGCTCGTTCACGGCTGAAGACAGAGCGTTTATAAGCAGGTGTCTTTTCTCTTTTTGAAGCGCTAAGGGCAGCTTTGACAGTCTATGACCCGTAAATGCGGCTGATTTTTGATTAATATTCATAAATAGCTCCTTTTGATGTTGACATTTTTGATTTTATACCGTATAATAATTTTATTAATAACGAAAGGAAACGGTGGCTTCTGATGTATATAATTATGTGTCTTGACACACAGAACGGACTTATGTTCAACAAACGCCGTCAATCGAGAGACAGAGAGATAATCAAGGATATGCTTGAATTGTCTGACGGCAGATTATTTGCAGGTATGTATTCTGCCCGTCTTTTCTCTGAAAGCGCAAAAGTGACCCTTTCAAACGACGCTTTTCCGTTTGGCGCGGGAGATGACGATTACTGCTTTGCGGAATGTGCGGTTCCAAACGAAATTGCAAAGGATGCGCAGGGATTCGTATTATACAAGTGGAACAAGCTTTATCCGTGTGATCTTACGTTTGATCTTGACCTTGATGCAAACGGCTTCGTTTGCGAAACGGTAACTGATTTCAGCGGATATTCACACGATGTAATAACAAAAGAGATCTGGAGGAAACGATCATGAAAAATCTTAAAAAACGCTCGCTTGCCATTATACTGGCAGCCTTGATGTGTCTTGCCGTATTTATCACGGGCTGTGAAAGCAAGAATGACGACACATCTGCATTATCAACCAACGCACCTGCAACGAACGCATCTACGAATGCATCGACCGGTGCTTCGACCGACGCTTCGACTAATGCATCGGCCAACGCTTCGACAGATGCATCAACGAACGTTCCTGCCGAGGATACAGCACAGCAGACTCAAGACGTGCAGACAGACGCACCCGGCGACGATTACAGCAATCCCATAACTCCGCCTGCAACGTACAAGCCTGAGTTTACAGTTGCAGATTATAATGACAAGGCATACGTTCCCGTAAACAACAACGAGCCGTTTTTCACGAAGG
>JAFYMA010000143.1 GCA_017556845.1 Clostridia bacterium
ATAAGTATCTTCGTTATTACCTTAACGAACAGTATAAGTCCCGATGCGGCAATAAACATAACGGATTTATATCCTTCAAAAACCTTTGTGAAGAATTTGCCCATACTGCCCTTATTGTCCTCTTCAACGAGAGACATCTGCCAGGCTTCAATAAAAACGCCCGTGAGCATTATCACTATATTCGGTATTTTGTATCCCATTGCGTATATACCGCTTGCAGATTCATCTACCATATAAAGAATTACGTATCTGTCGGAAATATTCGTTATCCACCAGAACACCGTCGTAGGTATCAGCGGTATTGAATACTTAAGCATATTAACGGCAAGGCGGGGAGAATATTTCTTTATTTGTATTGCATCAACGAGGTCTGCCGCTTTGAACATATATAAAACGGTAAAGAAATCCGCAAGGATATTTGCAACGAGGTATCCCGTAACACCGAGTCTGAACACTACCAAAAGCAGTATATTGAATACAAGCGTAAATACCGTGCAAAGCACGCCCTTTACAGCATACGTTTTCACAAGCCCTCTACCGCGCAAAAACTGCGCACATATCGTATGCATACCGTACATAAACACGTACAGAGCAAGTAAGAGCATATAATCGTCAAGGATATATATCTTTTTCAAAAGCGGTATACACAGAGCAAATATGCCCATACCTGCAATAAGAGTTGAAAATCCTATTGTAAATACCGCATCCTGATTATCCTTGTCATCATAGCAAAAGCGGAACACGGCGTTGCATATTCCGAGTGTTATAAGCGGCTGCAAAAGATTGGCTGACTGAGCGACAATATCTGCCGTTCCGTAGTCAGACGTAGTCATTACCGATGAATAAAGCGGCAAGAGCAAAAAGACAAGCACTTTTGATAAAAAAGCGCCCATCCCAAGTATTGAAGTGTTTTTCAGCAGCTTTGTATACTTATTCATAAGTCCGTCGTCAAGAGTTGTTTTCTATGTATTCAGCGATAAGAGCGGGAGTACGAAGGGAAAGTATCGCTTCATCTGAAACAGTTATACCGAACGTATCCTCCAGCGTTATAATTACCGTCTGAATTGAAAGCGAATCGGCATCGAGCTGCCATACGATGTCCGTATCCGCACTTATATCATCTATATCAATATGCAATTCATTTGCGATAATTTCAATGATATCATCTATCATAATAAGCCTCCTGTAAATACAGTACGTATATGATACTACAATAAAAAGACAATTTCAAGAGGTGAATAGAATTTTTTTAATTATTTTCACACAAAAACCCATTGTGAATATACTTTTCATATAGGAGGTGTTTTTTTGAACGAACTTGAATGTAAGATAAATATTCCCTATCCGACAGTTGAGGTAACGGAACCGAATGCTGAATATGCCGCACGGCTTTCCGTGTTCTTTGCCGGACGTGACAGCGAGCTGAGCGCTCTTTTGCAATATACGTATCAAAGTCAGATACTAAAAGCAAAAAACGCATATATTTCGGATATTTTACAATGCATTTCAATAACCGAAATGCATCACTACGATATGCTCGGACAGATGATACTTCTTCTCGGTGCAGATCCCCGTGTTGCCGCACAGAACAGAGGAAGATACGTTTACTGGAACGGTGCGGGCGTTACGTACGCCAAGCACGCTGAGCGTATGCTTAAGGACAACGTAATAAGCGAACGGCGAGCCGTTGCATCGTATAACAATTTCATAAAGGGATGCAAGGATGAAAAAATAAACAAGGTTATAAAGCGGATAATTCTCGACGAGGAGCATCATTTCAAGCTTTTCAACACCCTTTTAGCACAGCTTTGATAAATTTCACCTTGTAATATTCGTCGGCACGGCGTACGTGGAAAAGCGTACGCCTATTTCAGTATCAAAATTGTCTACTGCTTTTATAAGTCCGACGCATCCGACCTGAAAAATATCGTCGGGGTTTTCGTGTCTGCCGCCAAAGCTCTGAACTACACGCAAAACGAGCTTAAGATTTCCATTTATGAGCTGTGCTCTGGCTTCTGCATCGTTTTCTCTTGCCCGCTTCAGAAGCACTTGCTTTTCCTCCTCTGTAAGTGTTTTCAGCTTTGAAGTATTTACACCGCATAATTCAACCTTATTTTTATACATTTTTCAAATTCTCCTTTGTCGTTATACGTAATTATTATTGTCGAAAAGGATATTTTTAACCGTAAAAATGAAAAATGTTGGCAAAATTTAACCTTTGCCAACATTTTTTTATTTTACATTTCAACAAGTATTCTGTACAGCTGCTCCGTCGTATCGGCTATAATATCAGCTCCGGCGCTTTTTAAAGCCTCAACGCTTCTGTATCCCCACGAAACTCCGACGGGAACGACTCCTGCATTAAGTGCCGTTTTGATATCGGTATCCGCATCGCCTACGAGCGCACATTCGCCCGCCTTGCACGACAGCTGATCGAGTATATACATAACTCCGTCAGGATCCGGCTTTCTCGGTCTGTTCGGTCTTTCGCCCACCGGAAGATCAATAAGATCGGTGAGAAGATCGTCACACAGACGCTTCGTTGCCGCATCGTACTTATTCGACAGCACCGCCGTTCTGATCCCCTTGCTTTTCAATTTGGAAAGCATATTTACAATACCGTCATACGGCTTCGTCTTGTTTTCCATATTATCTCTGTAATGAGATTTGAAAAGCGCAAGCAGATCGTTTACGGTCTGCTCGTCAGTACCGTCAGGAGCGGCG
>JAFYMA010000144.1 GCA_017556845.1 Clostridia bacterium
CGTGCACAAACTTGAGCGCCTCAGCCACCTGACGTATGTAGTAGAGCGCGTCCTCTTCTCTCAGCGCGCCACACTGCTCTACAAACGAGCCGAGCGACCCTGCACTGTGATACGCCTGCCCCTTCGGTGCGCGTGCGCCGAAAAGAGTTCTGCCCGTAAATATAAGATCGGGACGCTTATCGTAAAGCGCCTTGTCTACCAAAAAATACTCCTGCTCTGCTCCGAGATTCGGCGTTACCTTCGTTGCATCCGTGCCGAACAGCTTCAATATACGCATAGCCTGGATATTGAGCGCCTCCATAGAACGCAGCAGCGGCGTTTTTTTATCAAGCGCTTCTCCGCCGAACGAGCAGAACGCCGTGGGAATACACAGCGTATCGTCCTTTATAAACGCATAGGACGAGGGATCCCACGCAGTATATCCTCTTGCTTCAAACGTGGCACGCAAGCCGCCTGAGGGGAAGGACGATGCATCAGGCTCGCCTTTAATAAGCTCCTTGCCCGAAAACTCCATAATAACTCCGCCGTCCTCGGTGGGAGAAATAAAGCTGTCGTGCTTTTCTGCCGTCATGCCCGTCATAGGCTGAAACCAATGGGTAAAGTGCGTAGCGCCCTTTTCTATTGCCCACTCCTTCATTACGTTGGCAACGGTTGCTGCAAGCGCCGAATCAAGTGAACTGCCCTCGTTTATCGCTTCCTTGAGCGACTCGTACGTTTCCTTCGGCAAGCGCTGCTTCATCACGGCGTCGTTAAACACCATACAACCGAATACCTGCGGTATATTTACTCCTGACATAATATATCATTCTCCCTTCTGACGTTGCAGGAATTTATCAGATATCCTGCTTTTCGTACGTATACATCGTTGCGTACGCTCTTTCCAAAAGCTGCTCTACATCTATTCTTTCCTCCTGCGCTATCACCTTTGCAAGCTCGGGGCGCGTGCGGGGGTGGCGGGGGGTGAATACGGTGCAGCAGTCCTCGTACGGAAGCACCGACGTATCGTACGTATCTATTCTTCTGGATATTTCAACTATTTCTTCCTTATCAAGTCCTATACACGGACGGAAAACGGGTATGTCGCAAACGATATCCGTAACGCATAAAGCGTCCATCGTCTGTGATGCGACCTGTCCTATGCTTTCGCCGGTGACAAGAGCGTTACAGCCGAACTGCTGAGCGCATCTTTGCGCCAGACGCATCATAAATCTACGCAGAAGCAGCGTGAAATAATCCTCGTCACAGCTGTCACGCAGGACCTCCTGTATCTCCTTCACGTTTATAACGTGCATCACCGTTCTGCCGTTGTACTCTGACAAAAGCTCTGCAAGCGCGCCGACCTTATCGAGCGCTCTCTGGCTCGTATACGGATACGATTCAAAGTGGAGAGCTTCGAGCTTTACGCCTCTTTTGCATATCATATGACCTGCAACGGGGCTGTCGATGCCGCCGGACAAAAGTAAGAGCGCCTTGCCGTTCGTACCCACGGGCATACCGCCCGCGCCCTTTTCCTGATTGGGATGTATATACGCCTCTTCATCTCTTATCTCAACTCTTATAACTCCGTCGGGATCTCTTACGTCCACCTTTATTCCGGGAAGTGCTTCAAGCACCGCACCGCCGCACTCGTCGCATATCTGCGGGGACGTGAGGGGAAAACGCTTGTCGGCTCTTTTCGCCTCGATCTTGAAGGTCTTGCACCCTTCAAGCATATCGCCGCAGCATTCCTTGACGGTCTTTATTATATCCTCGACCGTTTTTTCGCAGGCAACGGCTCTGTTTACCCTGACGATGCCGAATATCTTCTTGCACGCCTCGTACGCTCCGTCAATGTCACATTCATCGTTAAGCGGAATTACGTTTACCGTGCTTTGCGCTCTTTTTATCTCAAAGCTGCCGTATTTTCTCATACGGTATTTTATCTGTTTTGCGAGTGTTGCCTCAAATGTGCTT
The DNA here is from genome assembly GCA_017556845.1 of Clostridia bacterium. Taxonomy (GTDB): domain Bacteria; phylum Bacillota; class Clostridia; order Oscillospirales; family CAG-272; genus RGIG7213. The sequence continues at coordinate 1,954 of JAFYMA010000144.1, forward strand.
TTGTTTGCGCCCTTTAATGCTATCTCGCCGTATTTAAGCAATATTATTTCTTTCATTGGTTCTTCTTACTCTGTGCCTTCAGTCTTAATGAATTATCAAGTATCTTTTTACGCAGTCTTATGCTCTTGGGCGTTATTTCTATAAGCTCGTCGTCTGCTATGAACTCGATAGCCTCCTCAAGTGAGAAGATTATGGGCGTTACGAGCTTTAACGCTTCATCGGCACCCGTGGAACGAATAGCCGTAAGATGCTTTTTCTTACATACGTTGACTGCTATATCTCCGAGCTTCGGTGACTGACCTACGATCATACCCTCGTAAACGGGAGTCTGAACGGGAATGAACATATCGCCTCTTTCCTGGGAGTTATACAAGCCGTACGACGTTGCCTCACCCGTTTCCGATGCGATAAGAGAGCCTGTGTAACGGCGTACTATCTCGCCCTTATACGGCTCGTAGCCCTCGAACAGAGTATTCAGTATACCCTCGCCTCTCGTATCCGTCATAAGCTGCGATCTGTAACCGATAAGGCATCTTGACGGTATTTTGTAGTATATCTTCGTTCTGCTTCCCTGGTTCGTCATTTCAAGCAGCTCACCCTTACGCGCGCCGAGCTTTTCAATAACTACGCCGACGTATTCTGCCGGAACGTCGATCTGCGCTCTTTCAATAGGCTCGCACTTTACGCCGTCTATTTCCTTGAAAAGAACTCTGGGTGTGGAGCAGCATATCTCGTATCCCTCGCGGCGCATCGTTTCTATAAGTATTGACAGGTGCATTTCGCCTCTGCCCATTACTCTGAAGCAGTCAGTCGTCTCACCGTCCTCAACGCGAAGCGAAACGTCCTTCAAAAGCTCTCTGTAAAGTCTTTCTCTTATCTGACGGCTCGTTACGAACTTGCCCTCTCTGCCTGCAAAGGGGCTGTCGTTTACGGAAAACGTCATTTCTATCGTCGGCTCGCTGACCTTTACAAACTCAAGCGGCTCAACGCACGAGGTAGACGTTACGGTATCTCCTATCGTTATATCCTCAGCGCCCGAAAAGCACACAATGTCGCCGACCTGCGCTGAATCGACTGTCACGCGGTTAAGACCGTCTATCTGCATGAGCTTTACTATCTTGCTTTTTCTCGGTGCTTTTCCGCTGTGGTAGTTGGAGATCATTATCTCCTGGCCCTGCTTTACTCTGCCTCTTTCAATTCTTCCTATACCTATTCTTCCGACGTAATCGTTGTAGTCGATGGACGATACCAAAAGCTGCAATTCGCCGTCCTCGTCGCCCTCAGGGCAAGGAATGTGGTTTATTATCGCATCGAAAAGCACCTTGAGGTTTTCGTCCTGCGCGTGCGGATTGAGCGAGGCAGTGCCTGCTCTGCCGTTGCAGAATATGATAGGCGAGTCAAGCTGCTCGTCGGTTGCGTCAAGGTCAATAAACAATTCAAGCACCTCGTCGGGCACCTCGTCAACGCGGGCATCTGCCCTATCTATCTTGTTTACAACGATTATGACCTTATGACCGAGTCCGAGCGCCTTTTCAAGCACGAAGCGCGTCTGGGGCATAGGGCCCTCTGCCGCATCAACGAGAAGAACTACGCCGTTTACCATTTTGAGTATACGCTCGACCTCGCCGCCGAAGTCAGCGTGGCCGGGGGTATCTATGACGTTTATCTTTATATCGCCGTAATGTATAGCCGTATTTTTCGCAAGTATCGTTATTCCGCGCTCTTTTTCAAGATCGTTTGAGTCCATAACTCTTTCTTCCGTCGCCTGATTGTCACGGAAAACACCGCCCTGCTTGAGCATTTCGTCCACGAGCGTCGTTTTGCCGTGGTCAACGTGTGCGATTATCGCAACATTTCTCAAATCTTCTCTTTTCAAAGTCTATACTTCCTTTTCATTTATTTTTTTATATTAAAACTATTCTTAACGCTTCATATTAACACACGCACACGCGTATAATAAAAAATATTTAAAATAATTTATTTAATTTATTGTAAATTTTAACTTATACCTCTCCGTGCGACAGAAGCACCTGCCCGTTTGAGATGCTCATAAGCCCGTATGAATGTCTCCCTGACGTCTGTCTTCCTATACTGCCGGGGTTAAAAAAGTATACACCGTTTCTGTATTCAAGGTGTCTTTCGTGCGTGTGGCCGTACAGTGCAACGCTTGCGCCGAGTGACATTGCGTGCGCCTCGTACGCTGAAAGGGACGATTTTACGAAATAATTATGCCCGTGACACAAAAGCGTTTTCACCTTGCCGAACGACTCTGTAAGCTCGGCAGGAGCATCCGAATATACGTCGCAGTTTCCCCTAACGCCGATATATACGGCGTTTTTCGGAA
>JAFYMA010000012.1 GCA_017556845.1 Clostridia bacterium
ATAGGATTCTTGTAAGTCTTTTCATTTTTCTCTCCTTATGTATAGTTTTATGTGATATTATACACCTTAAGTTTAAGTTTGTCAACCTAAAAGTTCTTAAAACTTATACTAAAATATCATATAATATAAGTAAAGGTTGGGTAAGGAGGGATCGAAGTGTCCGAAACCCTTAAAGAAATAGGAACGAGGATCTGTTTAAGACGGCGTGAGGTCGGCTTGACTCAGGAAAAATTGGCGGAAAAAATGGACGTGTCCGTGCAGATGATATCAAATCTTGAACGCGGAAACAAGGCTATCCGAATTGATAATCTTATAAAGCTGTGCGAGATATTGAATATAAGCAGTGACTATATTCTTACGGGCGTTCGTTCGCAAAGCGATCTGTGTTCCGTTGCCCAGGAGCTTCAGCATCTGTCTGAGGATGACAAAAGGCTTGCAGAGCTGATAATAAAGCGTTTGAAAAACGGATAACAGTAAAATTGATATAAAAGAATAAAAACCTTATGACAGCGTCATAAGGTTTTTTGTCATTTTCGTTTATCAGGGTGCTTTAAAATGAAATGTATATTATCTTTCTTCACCCTTCAGTAAGTGTCACACCCGCCAGCCCCCCGAAGCTGCTTTGCAGCTTGGCGGATGTGACACATCACAGCAAAGCTGTGATATTTGAAAATGTAATATATTTTTACAAAGGTAAAAGACGTTACAGCCTTTCTTCATCTTTCAGCAAGTGTCACACCGCCAGCCCCAAAAAGCTGCAAAGCAACCGGGCAGCGTGACACATCACTGCTTTGCAGTGATATTGGAAACGGTGTCTTTTGGTATCTTTTTTCTTTTTCTTATTGGCAGTGCGAGGACTACGACCATACCCATAACTATTGCCATTGCTATTTTGAACGTCAGAAGTCCGTAGTGCGACGCCTTTGCCATATCGTCCATAAAGAAATAGTAAGCCGTATAATATATTGCGGAGCCGGGCACGAGCGGAATTATTCCGCACACCAAAAATACGGTTACGGGACATTTACGGTATATTGCGAATATCCGTGAGTAAAGAACTATTGCGAGCGTTGCGAAGAATGTGGCAAACACTGCCCCGATGAACGGCTCGCAGGCATAGTAAACGAGCCAGCTTACGATACCGCCGAAGCCGCAGAAGAAATACTGCTTTAACGGCACGGAAAAAAGTATGCAGAATGCGACAGTTCCGACGAATGCGGCTATTGCCTGAAATAAGTATTCCAAAAATATATCCATACCGCACCGCCTATATTATATTCAAAAAGTGTAACAGCAGAGTCGTTGCCCCGACTCCGATAGCAATTCCCATTGCGACGAGCAACGCGTCGATTATTCTTACCGCACCTGAAATATAGTTGCTTGCCGCAATATCGCGTATTGCGTTTGTGAACGATACGCCGGGTACGAGAGGCATCAGACAGCCTATCATTACTCTGTCCATATCGCCTGCTATGAACGATGTGAAAACTGCGGCGATAACGGTAAGTGCGGCACTGCAGATTATATTCGTAAGCAGTCTTGACAGCTTTTTTTCATCAAGATATACCGCCGTTGCGAAAAAGAGAAATCCGACGAAAAATGCGATGACCGCATCGACGAACGAGCCGCCGAACGTATAGCAAAGTCCTGCCGATGCAAGCGCTGAGCCTATCATTCTGACGACGGGCGGCAGAGCCTTCATGCTTTCTATTTCGCAAAGGCGTGAAAACGCATCGTCAACGTTCGGATATTTGCCCTGCTCGATGTCGCGCGACAGGGTATTTACCGCATCGAGCTTTCCGAGATTTGTCGATATTAAAGGTATTGATCTTATCCGTATGTAATCGTGCCGTTTCGGCGTATCTATTCCGCGCGTGCAGTCGCCGCTTGTGATAAATATTCCGTTTGCGACTGTGAACACCTCAAAATCACGCACCCCGTAAGAGCGCATTATATGGCTTATCGTTTCCTCTATTCTGACTATATCAGCGCCCGACTGAAGCAGTATTTTACCTGCGTACGACGCCATATCTATTATCTTTGAAAGATTTCCCTGCATTATTTGAGCTTCCTTCTTATTTCGGTAACCGCCCCGACGATCATTTCTCTTGCGTAGTCCTCGGAAAAGCACATGGGCGAGGACGGATCGTTCACGGGTGTCAGTATGACGTTTTCTGCGTGAGTGCTGTAAGTGCAGATAATGCCGCCGTTTTTGCGGATAAGCACCGTTTCTCCGTCGTCTGCGTAGTTCTGGCGGTGGATAACGTAAAGGCATTTGCTGTCCTCACACAAAAATCCGAAAAACTCGTTTGTAAATCGGTAGCACGCAAAATCGAACGACAGCAGATTATCAGCCGTCACGGCGGGGCCTGAGTCGAAAAGGCGTGATATAACGGGTATTTTACCCGGAGTAAATTCGGGCGAATATTCCGTATAATTTTTTGCGTAGCCGAATATCAGAGCGTCTGCCGAAACTGCGTAATATAACGCTATCTGTGCAATAAATTTTCGGTACGAGCAGCTTTTTCCCGAACGCCAGTCGGAAATTGACGATTTGGGAATATTGAGATACTGTGCTAAATTCACCTGCGGACGATCGTCTGTGTCTATCAGGTAAAGTATTGTTTCAAGCGTTTTATCCATAACTTTTCTCCTGTATAGAGGAATTTGTGCAGAAAAAACGAACAAATGTTCGGAATAGTTAGAATAATTCCAATTTTTCTATTGACAAAATTGCAATTTTGTGGTATAATATGCACATCATCAAGGGAAGGGTGATGGCATAGCGGTGTGTGCGGCGGTATTCGGCTTTATTTGCCGTAGTACGCATATATCCCCTTTTTAAAGTGATACATACCTATATTATACCATATTATACCCCCAATGTCAACTGCTTTTTACGATATAGGGGTGCAGGAGTGTTAAAGGAGGATCTGCATGTGTGAATACTACTTGTCGTCACCGTGTCTGTCGGGGTGTCCGATGGAAAGTGACGACGATGAAAAAAATACGAACAAATGTTCGTTTTGCGGTAGCTTTTTTGATGAAGATGACGGAGTTGTGACCGACGGCGGTGCTTTTTGCGATGACTGTATCGAAAAGCTCGACATAGAGGACATTTTACAGATAGCGGGAGCAGATTCCGTAAAGGAGCTTATATCAAGCATAGCGTGAGGTGAAATTGAAAAGGATTACAAACGGCAAAAGATTTCTGCAATCGGTAGACAGATACGTTGACGCGTGCAAAAGCGAGGACCGATTACCGAACCTTGCGGGCTTTCTGCGATTTGCGGAAATGACGCTGAGCGAATACAGCGACGCCTGCGAAAGATTTCCCCGCCAGGCTGAGCTTGCGCAGGCGTCGTTTGAGGACGAGGCTCTCAACTCCGGTACGAAAAAAATATCGGCATCCGTTCTCAATCTGTATCTGAAAAGCCGTTTCGGATACGGCAGTGACGAAAAGAGCGATCAGGACGGCACGCTTAACGTGATATGCGACCATTCCGACGGTGAGGACGAATGAAAACTCTTTATTTAAAGGGTGTTCCGAATGAAAAGCAAAAGCAATTTTTCGCTTCAAAGACGCATTATACCGCTTACGGCGGTGCAAGAGGCGGCGGCAAAAGCTGGGCTTTACGGCGTAAGCTCGTTCTTTTGTGTCTGAGGTATGCGGGCATACGGTGTCTTATTATAAGACGGAGCTTCCCCGAGCTTCAGTACAATCACATTCTGCCCTTGCGTGCGGAGCTTGGAAGCTGTGTTTCATATTCGGAAAGCGGCAAGTGCTTCAAATTCCCGAACGGCTCAGTTCTTAAGCTGGGCTATATGGCGGACGACGGAGATACCTTGCAGTATCAGGGACAGGAGTACGATATAATTGCCCTTGACGAAGCAACACAGCTTACCGAATACCGATTTGCCGCCCTTAAGGCGTGCTTACGCGGTGCGAACTCCTTTCCGAAAAGAATGTATCTTTCGTGCAATCCCGGCGGTGTCGGTCACGCGTGGGTAAAGCGTTTGTTCATAGACAGACGGTATAACGACGGTGAAGATCCGTCAGACTACTCGTTCGTTCAGGCAACGGCGTACGATAACACCGTTCTTATGGAAAACGATCCTGAATACATACAGCGTCTTCGCTCCTTGCCGAACGATCTGCGCGCTGCGTGGCTCGACGGCAGATGGGATCTGTTTGAAGGGCAGTTCTTTCCTCAGGTGCAGTATGATACGCACGTTGTAAAGGCGTTTGAGCTTCCGAGGAGAGTCAACCGCATAGGCGGTCTTGACTACGGCTTTGATATGCTTGCGTTCGTCTGCCTTGCATCTGACGAGCACGGCAACGTCTACGTTGAAAGAGAATATTATAAATCAAATCTTACGTTATCCCAGGCGGCAGAGCATATAGCACAAGTGTGCAGAGGGCTTAACGTCGACTATATCGCCGCAAGCCCCGATCTTTGGAACAGACGGCAGGACAGCGGTCTGTCCGGCTTTGAAATAATGTCGTGCGTTCAGTCTATGCCGTCGCTCATACGGGCAGACGACCGAAGGATACCGGGCTGGCGCGCTTTAAGAGAGTATTTTCAGAACGGCAAAAACGGCGTGCCGTGTCTGCGTTTTTTCGATACCTGCCCTGAGACCTTTCGGTGCATAACGTCGTTAACGTACGATAAAACGAAAACGGAGGATGCCTCGTCATTTCCTCACGAGATAACGCATCTGCCCGAGGCTCTGAGATATGCGATAATGTCACGCATAGAAAGAGCAAGTAATGAAAAAGAGGAATATCTGGCAAGAAAACGGCGTTTTGAAAGCCGCTTTGACATAGCGAACTACTGATAAACGCCATATATTCATGGAGGATAAATGGACAACAAAACAAAAGCATGGGAGCAATATCAGGCGGGCGTTGAATACAAAAGGCGTATCGGTCTTTATACCGCCGTGCGTGAAAACGAAAGGTTTTACAGAGGCGAGCAGTGGAACGGCGTTAATGCAAACGGCTTGCCGACGCCCGTATTCAACATCATAAAGCGAATCGTTTCGTATATGATAAGCACGGCTATGTCACAGTCGGTGAGCATAAATTACAGCGACGATTCACTTGCGTCCGTGGATGACCCCGAGCTTAAGGAAAAAATATCAAAGGGCATTGAGCTGCTGAACAAAAACGCATCGTACAGAGCCGACAAGGACAAGCTTGAGGTGCTTTTGCGTCAGGGCATGCTCGATGCGGCAATATCGGGCGACGGTGTGTTTTATTCATACTGGGACCCCGACGTAAAGACAGGTCAGATGTATACGGGCGATATAAAAACGGTTCTGTGCGACAATACCGAGCTTTTTGTATCGAACGTAAACAGCCGTGATCTTCAAAAGCAGGCGTACGTTATGCTTTCCGGCAGAGATACCGTTGAAAATCTCCGTATCGAAGCGGAGGAAAACGGTGCTTCAAAGGCGGAATGTGCAAGGATAGTTGCAGATGTACCCGACGGGGCAAACGCGGGCGAAATGTTCGATATTGAAAGCGAAAACGAGCAGTACGCAACGTATCTTATAAAATTCAGCCGTGACGAAAACGGCTTTGTAATATGGGAAAAGGCAACTCAGAGCGTTGTTATAAAAACGGGCAAAACGAATATGACACGGTATCCTATAGCGTATTTTTCGTGGGAGAACGTAAAGGGCTCGTTTATCGGCAATTCTCCGATAAGCGCACTTATACCGAACCAGAAATACATCAACAAGGCGTACGCTATGGTTATGAAGCATATGACCGACACTGCCTTTTCAAAGGTAGTGTACGATAAAACGCTCATTCCCGAATGGACGAACGAGGCAGGTCAGGCTATCGCCGTAAAGGGCGGTGACGTTCACCAGGCGGCTGCCATCATCGGCGTTGGCGCTATGCAAAGCGGATTTCTTGACGTTATCAATCTTACGATGATGCACACGAAGGAGCTTATGGGCGCGACGGATGCGGCGCTCGGTGAGGTCGATCCGGACAACACCTCTGCTATACTTGCCTTGCAGGAGTCATCAAACATACCGCTTGAGAGCATAAGACAAAATCTTTATGCGTGCGTTGAGGATATTGCGCTTAACTGGGCTCAGATGATGCTTGAGTATTACCCGAAGGAAAGACTCGTTCCGTACGAGGAAAACGGCAAAAGCTACTCACAGTCTATGCCCGATGCGCAGATATTCAAAAGCTCGCTTATAAGAGCGAGGGTAGACGTCGGCGCGGGAACGAAGTATTCTCAGATACTGTCGGTAAATACGCTTGACAAGCTCTTATCGGGCGGATATATCGCCATTGAGGACTACCTTGAGCGCCTTCCCGACGGCATCATAAACGATAAGCAGGGGCTTATTGACAAGATAATTCAGGACAAAAGAATGATGAAGGAGCAGACCGTCAATGCAGGATAATATACAAAACGAAAGATTTTCAAATGAAACCGAGGAATTTTACGAAAAATATCCGACGGTTGACCTTGACGACGTTCCCAAAAGCGTGTGGGAGAGCGTAAAGGGCGGAAAAAGCCTTTCAGATGCGTACGGCGAGCACAGATGCCGCATGGAAAGGATACAAAAGCAGAACGAGGAAAACAGACAGCGTTCGACGGGCTCTGTCACATCTCATAGCGGCAAGCGCTTTGCGTATACGGAAAGCGACGTCAGAAATATGACGCGTCAGCAGATACGCGAAAACTACGATGCCATAATCAAAAGCATGCAAAGAGGCAACTTTGCACGCCGCTGATATAAAGATCCGAGGCACAGCCTCTTTATATAGATCATTTTAAAATAAGAAAGGAAAAATAATTATGTCATTAAGAAGCTTTATACCCGATCTCTGGAGCGAAACACTTTACAAGGCTCTGGACAAGGAATACATTGCAGTAAAGAACTGCAGCAGAGAATTTGAGGGCGACGTTAAGACGAAGGGCGACTGCGTGAAGATCGTCGGACTCAATCCCATATCCGTATTCGATTATACGGCAAACACCGATATGCAGGCGCCCGAGGAGCTTTCCGACTCTCTGCGTACGTTGAACATCACGCAGGCAAAGGCGTTCAACTTCATCGTTGACGATATAGACAACGCACAGTCGATTCCCGGACTTATGCAGGAGGCTATGCGCCTTGCCGCAAGCGCTCTTTCAGACGTTGCCGACAAACACGTTTACAGCCTTCATTCCGAGGTCGCATCGGAAAACACGCTGACTGCCGAGTCCTTGTCAAAGGAGGGCGTTGTGGACTTTCTTCTTTCTGCACGTCAGAAGCTGCTTGAAAGAAACGTGCCCGGCAACGAGGATATAATCCTTGAGGTGTCGCCCGCCGTAGCATCCCTTATAACGAAGGCGCAGATACTCAGCGGCACGAACAACGAGCAGGCACTCGACAAGGGCTGTATAGGCAGATTTCTCGGCTTTAAGATATACGTTTCCAACAACGTATTTGCAGTCGGCGAGGTATACAAGTGCTTTGCAAGAACGAAAAGAGCAGTAGCGTTTGCCGAGCAGATAAACGAGGTCGAGGCATACCGCCCCGAAAGCCGCTTTGCAGATGCCGTAAAGGGCTTGCATCTGTACGGCGCGAAGATCGTATACCCCAACGAGCTTTTGCTCCTCAACATAACGCCCGCCGCGGAGGGCTGATAAATGACGTACGGGCAGGTATTTGAGCTTGCCGCAGCATACATAGGCGAGGATACGAAGGCGTTTGACTTTTCCGAATTTGCCAGACGCCTTAAGCCGCTTGTCAAAAGCGTCGTGTCCGAGCTTATACCGCTTGATAAAATATTAACGGAAAACGGCGGTAAGACATATAATAACGATTGGGATACCTTTAATGAAGATGACGGTTTTCCCCTGTGCTGTCAGTGTGCAAGCCTGTGCGCCATCAGACTCGGAATACTGCTTATAGCCGATGAAAATCCGTCTTTGGCGGGATTTCTGAATACGGAATACGTAAGAGTCAGACAAGAATCTCTCAAAAGCGTTCAGGCAACGCTTGAAGACATAACCGACGTTTATTCCGATTAAGGAGGTAACGTGGCACTTTTTAAAAAATCGCCCTCAGATCTTATGACGGTCAGTGCCTTCGACGGCGTTGACTGTACGAAAAGAGTAAATAGGGCAATATCGTCAGCACAGTATATGCGTAATTTCCGCATAACGCCCGAGGGCTCGCTTTCAAAGCGGTACGGATACCGTGCCGTTATAAAAAGCTCCGATATTACGAGCGTCTACGTATTTGAAAGCGTAATACTTTACCAGCGTGAAAGCACTGTATACGCCTGCGATGAAAACGGAAACATAATTCGTGAATACGAAATGCAGTCCGATACGCCGTTTTCATATTTCACCTTTGCAAACAGAGCGTATATCGTATCTGAAGATATGGTTGCTTATTATTACGACGGTTGGTTTTACGATGCTGCACCGTACGTTCCGACAGTTGCCATCGCCGCACCCAACAGCGGCGGCGGCACTGTTCACGAATCGCTCAATCTTTTGTGCAATAAGGCGAAGATGACGTTTTCTCCCAACGGAAAGGGCGGAGATTTCGTTTTGCCGAGCATTGCCAAAAGCGTTATAAGCGTTACGGAGAACGGCGAGCCTTTAATAGATCAGGACTACCAATACGATGAAAAAACGCATACGCTGAAAATGTCGTATATACCCGACGGCACCGTTTCGGAAAGCCTTTGCGTGACGTTTGAAACGTATGATGAAAAAAAGCCGTCAGACCTTTTGTACGGCAAGGACTTCTGCGTATACGGCACGAGCGTTGACAGCCGTGTGTTCTTCTACGGCGGGGACAACGTGATATATTATTCGGATATAACTGCCGATGGGGCAGACCCGCTTTATATCCCTGCGGAAAACTATATAACCGTAGGTGACGGCGGTAAGGTGACGAGCCTTATAAGGCATTATTCGACTCTTTGCGTTTTCACCGATAAGGATGCCTGGTACATTACCGTATCAAGCGTCGATTACGACGGATATGTTAGACCCTCGTTTCCGATATTTCCCCTCAACTCCAAGATCGGCTGTGTAAGAGGGGGCGGTGCGTTGGTCGATAACTGCCCTGTGAGCGTTAACGGCACGGGTGTTTATAAGTGGGTATCGACAACGGTGCGTGACGAAAGAAACGCAAAATGCATATCCGATAAAATATCCGCACTTCTGTCGGAGGAATTTTTACGTCGGTGCAGAGCGTGCGACCTTGAATGCTATAAGGAATTATGGATATACGCAAACGGCGTATCTGCCGTATATTCGTACGCATCTGACGCCTGGTATTTCTTTGACGGAATAGACGCTCTTACCGTTTTGCAGTATAAGGGCGAGGCGTTGCTTTTGAAAAATGACGGAATATACGTCTTTGACCGTGACGTATACACGGATGACGGCAAAGCGTATACGGCAATATGGCAAAGCGGATTTGCCGATTTCGGACGTCTTGGACGAAAGCATTTGTACAGGCTGTACGTTTCAATGCTTCCCGAAACGAACAGCCGTATTACAGTCACTCTTCTGCCGAACAACGCCGAAAGAGTGACGCTCGGAGAAAACGGCGAGTTTTCAAACCCCGTTTTCGACTTTGCCTGCATTGATTTTTCAAATTTCACGTTTGAGTGCGAGGGCAGACCGAATCTTCAAAGACACCGCGTAAGACTGAGAAGATTTGACAGCTTAAGGCTCGTTATCGAATGCTCCGAGCCGAATGCCAGAGCAACGGTCGAAAGGGTGGTGCTTCAATGAACGGCGAGCAGGAGCTTGAGCGTATCGCCCTTTGCTCAGAGCGTCACGAAATGCAGATACGCTCCTTACAGCATCAGATAAACGATATAAAGAGCATAACGAAGGAAATAAGGGATATGGGCGAAACGCTCATAGTCCTCACAGGTGAGCTTAAGCACACGAATGAAAGCCTTAAAAACCATAATACGAGGATAACCGATCTTGAAAACGTGCCGAAAACGAGAGTGAACACCGTCGTAAGCTCCGTGCTTACGTCAGTCACGTCGGCACTGATCGGATACGCATTGGCTCACCTTTTCGGAATTTAGGAGGTGATAAGCACTTTGGGTACAGAAGGCTTTTTTACATGGGAAGCCATAGCGACGTTTGCAGGAGCGTGCAGCGCCACGGCGATCATAACGCAGGGGCTAAAGCTCCTTACGGATAAATTGCCGATGCACGTTCCGCCCCGTCTTATATCATATATAATTGCAGTATTACTGCTTTGTGCAGCAACGTTTTTTACGGGCTCATCGAGCGTTGAATCATACATATTATGCTTCGTTAACGGCTGTGCGGTCGCGCTTGCCTCAAACGGCACGTACGAGCTTGCAAGCGATATAACGAGGCAGCTTAAGGGGGATAAGAATGAAGATAACACTTGATCCCGGTCACGGCAGACTGTCTAACCGGGGCGTTGATCCTACCTACTACGAGGGAACGAGAATGTTCCTTTTAGCAGGCTTTTTGAAAGAGGAGCTTGAAAAATACGAGGACGTTACGGTAAACGTGACACGAAAGACGCTTGACGATGATCCCAGCCTTGAAAAAAGAGGCAGAATGGCAAGAGATCTCGGCTCGGAGCTGTTCATATCGCTCCATTCAAACGCCGCAGGCAGTGAAAAGGCGTGCGGTGTGTCGCTTTACCGTTCGGTAAAGCTTGAGGGCTCGGAAAAGCTTGCACATCTTCTTGCTGACGGGGCAGTTTCCGTCATAAACGAAAAAACGGGCGTAACGTACAAGCGCGGCGTCAAGACGAGAACGTACGATGAAAACGGCAAAACGTACGATTATTACGGAGTCATACGCAATTCCGTCGGCGGAAGCGTTAAGTATTCTTACATAATCGAGCACGGCTTTCACACGAACGAAAGGGAATGTGCGTTTTTGCAAAGCGATGAAAACCTGAAAAGCCTTGCAAAAAAGCACGCTGAAACGATAGCGGAATATTTTTCGCTGAAGAAAAGAAAAGAGGAAGGCGAGTATACCGAATATACCGTCAGAACGGGCGATACGCTCAGTGAGATCGCAAAAAGATACGGCACCGATTACAGAAGCCTTGCAAAATACAACGGTATACAGGACCCTGACAGAATATATACAGGACAGATCGTAAAAATACCGTCAGAGCAGTCTGACGGTAAGATGATACGAAAGGGCGATACCGTAAGGCTTAAGGACAGCGCAAAAACGTATTACCCCGGCGGCAAGAGCTTTAAAAGCTGGGTAAGAGAATACGATTTTATAGTCGGTAAAACCGTTGATTCAAAGGGCAGAGAGGTATTCAAGGGCGGTGAAAAATGCGTTCTTTTAGGCGAAAAGATAAACCGCAAAACGAAGAAGACCGCCCCGTCCATAAATACCTGGTGCAGTATTGAAAATCTCGATAAGATAAACTGAAAGGATATATAATTTGGCAATAGATAAGTTAAATAAGGACTTGAATATTATTTCCTCACTGCCGACCTGCCCGTCATCGCCGAATTACAGCGCAGATACGCTGAAGGCGGAGTTTGACAAGGCGGGAAATATAATAAAAGAGTATATAAACAACTCGCTCATACCCCAGATACTCAGCGAGCTTGCCGATACCGTCATAGGCGAGGGAGGATATAAATATATCCCGTGCAGAACGCTTTTATGCTCGTATACGAAAAACGGAAGCTATACGTTCAACACCTCTGAGCATCCGTCCTTTACGGGAATATACGATATAGTTCTCATCGGCGCCGGCGGAAGCGGTTACAGCGGTGACGGCGTATGCTACGGAGGCGGCGGAGGCGGAGTCACCGTTCTGAACGGCGTGAGAATGGACGGAGTGTATTCATTAAACGTCGGCAAGGCGGGTAAGGCCAGCGTAAATCCCTCGTCCGAAAACGACGGCGGCACGACGATGATAATGGCTGAAAACGCTTTGTATGACGTTACTGCCGTTGCATTCGGCGGTGAGGGCGGAGATATATACACGCCCAACGCAAGAAGCGGAGGCGTCGGCGGGGCAAACGCAATAAGTCCCGACGGCGTTAAGCAGTACGGCTCAGGCGGCGACTGCTACGGCTACGGAAGCGGAGCTGCCGGAGCAGCACTCAACGATGACGTAAGAGTTGCAAACGGCAACGGAGGCGGCGGCTGGGGCATACATCCGGGCACGGACGGAGCCGTATTCATATACGGCTATACACGATTGGAGGAATAAATGTCGTCATATAATAAAAATTCAAAATCGTATAAAAGCTACGAGATGCTGACACAGCTTCTCAGCTCTGATAAAAAGGAAAATATCGACAGAGTATACGATGCGTTAAGACAGCTTACCGAAAGCGACTATGAATCAAAAGCCTCGCAAAGCGGGCAGGATTATGCAAAGGCAAGAGATACTCTTGCAAAAAACAGAGCAAAATCCGAAAAGTACCTCAATTATTTTATAAACGAGGGCGGATACGCCGACAGCGGAACGGAAGCTGATGCAAGGCTCAAGCAGGAGCTTAATTACAACAATAACGTAAGCGAGCTTGATATGCAGGAGCAGAACGCAATACGCGAGCTTGAAAGGGAAAAAGCAGAGCAGCTTTTGAAAATTGAAAGCGAAAGAGCTGAAAAGCACGCACAGGCAGACACCGAGCTTGCAGAGCAGGAGTATAAAAACGAGCTTTTGCAGATAGAAAAGGACAAACAGACACTCGATGAAAAAAAGTACGAAAGCACGGTGCATAATTCATCCTCGTCCTCTTCGTCGGGCTCTTCTGCCTCATCAGGCTCGGGAAGCGATGCGTATTACGCGGTAATGTATAACGATGCTATACGAAAGCTTGCCGAGTGCAAGACGGCAGATGACGTGCAGGTCATCTACGACGGGCTGACGGGAGCAAATACGGAGTCCTCAGAGGGACTTTACGGCTCGTTTTACACGAAGCTTCTGGCAGACGTCAGAACGGATCTGCTTGAAAAGCGTGAGTTTGAAAACTACGAAAAAAAGGTGCAGGAGCTTTGTCAGATGTTTCTGCGTCCGGGGGCAAGGGCTCAGGAAATGTTCATAAGAATGTATCACGAGGCGTCTATGACGTCAACGAGCCAATATACGCCCGCACAGGTAGAAGAGGCGTACCGCAGAGTCGCCAGAATATACTCGTAAGACAGACGAAAAAAGGACGGCTCATTTGTGGAAATAATTCCTAAAATGAGCCGCCCTATATGTTCTTTATAATATTTTTATAGGGGACGACGCCTCGGCGCCCCGTTTTACTGCGATGCTGCACAGTCAATAATATGCACGGTATTTATTAAGGTCTCATACGGTTTTGCTTTGTCTTTTGGACAAGAGCTGAGATGTAAAACCGCCGATATCGACGGTTAACTGCTTTCAAGAATCAGCACTGTTTTTTGTTTATTGGCTCAATTCTTATATCCTCCCGATTCAGCAGGGTATCATAGTTGACCTGTAGCACATCGGCCAGATATACAAGCTCTATGTCGGTGACGAAGCGCTTACCGGCCTCTATACG
>JAFYMA010000145.1 GCA_017556845.1 Clostridia bacterium
CGATAACGCACGAGGAAGCAGTAGCTTTAATGGAAAAGCTCATTTCGCTGAACGAGGCACAAGCGGGAATGGAGCCTGATGAAATGTGCAGCAATGAATATGTTGATAAAGAAACTGACACCGCTCTGAAAGAAGTTTTTCATACGCCGAATATGGCTATTGCATATTTCTATCCAACCGATCCGTTTAAAACCGTTGACGGCTGGAATGCTTATATGAAGACCTTTTTGACAGAGGAATTTGCTGATAGTATTGGTTTGTTTGGTAAGAACGCAGTCATACAGCACGAAGGGAACGTATATTTTGTAGACGGAGGGGCTACTGCACCGTATTATCCTGCATATAACAAAAAACAGATATCGGAAAATGTACGCATAGTAGATAACGATACGTTTGCTTTTAATGCTCTTTATGAATATCAGCATTGGTGCGAAAAGGAAATAGATGTTGTATATACTGAAGACGGCTGGAGAATAACTGACTGTGAAACGGCACGTCTGTTTGCAAAGACGTTTTCCGGAAACCCCGACACGAGTGATAACATCATCGTTATCGTTGTGTGTGCGACGGTAGCTCTTGTCGGCATTGCGTTGACGGCGAACAAAAGGCGTTTTGCAAGATAAATAAACGCTGTACGACGTGATGTTTGCCTTCGGCAAGTGAAAATAATAAAGCGTTTACACGGAAATTACGTGCAAACGCTTTTTTATTATTTTTTGACGCTTTTGGCTACTATCTGCTTTTGCGGTGTATATCCGTCAGGGTAGCCCGTTTCGTAGCTTATCTGCGTTATTTCATCGTACGATACTGTGACCGTGTCGCCCTCGTTAAGTCCGTCCGTATCGCTCCACACGATCTTATACCATTCGCCGTCGTCGCCGTAGGCAAAGAACCAATCGTCCGTTACGGCGTCGCACCGAGTCATACTTTCAACTATCGTCAGCTTTATTTCGTATTGCCCCTTTTCGCCCGAGCAGGCGGAAAAAAGACACACCGCGCAAGCAATTATCATAATAACCGATACAATTCTTTTCATTTCAATTCACCCTTCCGTATCAAGACGCCTGTTTTTCGGCTATCCTTTTTATCCAATTATATCTGTTGACCTTTATCGCCGCAGGCAGACATTTGAACACCTGATCTGCGTTAAGGCACGCAATTACCGCTACGGGATGCCAATTCCACAGAAAAGCCGCCGCAAACGAAAGCGGCAGAACGATGAGCCAGATGCTTATTATATCGAGAACAAGCACGAATTTTGAATCTCCCCCGCCCCTTACGATACCCGTATTCACGGGCATCTGATAAGACGTGCCAACACACGTTACGCACAGAACGAGCAGAAATCCGTTTGCCAATATCTTCGCCTCGTCGGATATGTTGCCGTAAAGGGATATTACGGGCGTTCTTATAATAAACAGCAGTATTCCCGTGCATACGCCGATACAGATAAATATAAATTGCAGTGTTTTTGAGTATTCCTTTATCTGCTGCTTGCTCTTACATTCGCCTATCGACTTACCTATTATAACGCTTGCGGCAGTTGCAGAGCCTATTGCCGCCACCTTAAGCACGCTGTAAAGCGTTGTTGATACCGAGTTTGCCGCCATTGCCGCATCGTCCATATTTCCGAGTATTACCGTTTGCAGCGCCGTTGAGACACCGAAAAGTCCGTCTGTAACGACGAACGGAATACACGTTTTTAAATACTTTTTAAAAAGCTGTGAGTCCGTTTTTACAAGCTCTTTTGCCTTCATCGGCAGATTTTTTTCAATAAACAGCACGTGTATCAAAACGTACAAAAGCTCAGCACACCGCGCTATCAGCGTTGCTATTGCCGCACCCCTTGCCCCCATGCTTTCAAATCCGAGCTTGCCGAATATCAGAATATAATTCAAGGTAATGTTTATTACGAGCGTTATCAGTGAAACGACGAATCCGACCTTGACGCTTTCGACTGAACGCATACTCGCCAAAAGAATGCTCGTGAGAGCGAAAACGGGGTACGTATATTTTATATATTCAAGATATTCTACACCGTGAGATATTATTTCGGGCGAGTCTGTGAATATTCCGACTATTTTTTCCGGCATTACCGATGCCAGCGTGAACAGAATTACCGCAAAGGTCATACCGCATGCGAGCGATGCGACGGTCAGGCGCTTTATAGGCGTAGTATTCCTCATTCCCCAATACTGACTGCACATTACGACGAGCGCATTTCCAAGCCCGACGATTATTTGCAAAAACACGAACTGCACCTGATTGCAAGCCGCCGCGCCCGATAAGGCTGGCTCACTGTACGAGCCGAGCATAATGTTATCTGCAAGGTTTACACCGAGCACGATAACGTGGTTCAAAACGAGAACTCTCCACAAGGAAAAAAAGCTCTTGTAAAATCCCTTGTCCTTAGTCAATATCTGCATTTGTTTCTCCTGTATACGTTTAAAGGCTGTGCAAAAGGTCAGCCACCGTTAATTCTATCACATTTTTACGGGCATTTCAACGAATAATTGTGAACGAGGGGGGAATATGTGCAAAACGGTCTTTAATATACCGATATAAAACGCCGATAATTAATAAAATCAAGTTGACAAAGCGAGGCGTTTTTGCTAAAATTACCTTACCGTTCCGTTGGCTTTGCACAGCGGATAAACGCATATATTTGTTTAAACAACGAGGAAAATTATATGGAATTCGGATTGATAGGCAGAAAGCTGCCTCACAGCTTATCGCCTCTTATACATTCAAAAACGGGCGCTTTGCCTTACGTTCTTACGGAGCTTGAGCCGCAGGAGCTTGGGGATTTTTTTGCAAAGCGTGATTTCAAGGGCATAAACGTGACCATACCGTACAAAATAGAAGCCTTCACCTACTGCGATGAGGTATCGCCCTTAGCTGAACGCATCGGGTGCGTTAATACCGTTATAAAACGGCAGGACGGCACGCTTTACGGCGACAACACCGATTATTACGGGCTTAAGCATTTGTTTGTAAGTGCAAATATCGACCCTGCGGGCAAAAAGGCGTTGATACTCGGAAGCGGCGGCTCGTCGCTGACTGCACACTGCGTTCTTGAGGATCTCGGTGCGGAAAAGATAATAACCGTATCGAGAACGGGCGAAAACAACTACGAAAACCTGCATCTTCATTCAGATGCCGCCGTCATCGTGAACACGACTCCCGTGGGAATGTTCCCGGATAAAACCGATCTTTTACCCGTTGATATATCTCTGTTTCCGCATTTGCAGGGCGTTGTCGATCTTATATTCAATCCGCTTAATACAAGGCTCGTTCTTGCTGCAAGTGAAAGGGGCATATCCGCTGTCGGCGGTATAGGAATGCTCGTCGTTCAGGGCTTTAAGGCAGCGGAGCATTTTCTTGGCAGGCAGTACAGCGAGTCTGATATGGTAAACGCTCAAAGAAAGATCGTATCTACCGTACAAAACACGGTTTTGATAGGCATGCCCGGAAGCGGCAAAACGACGATCGGTAAGGCGCTTGCGAAAATGACCGACAGAGAATTTTTCGATACGGACGAGCTTATCGTTCAAAAATGCGGTATGTCCATACCCGAATTTTTCAAGCTGTACGGCGAAAAAGCGTTCCGTGAGCTTGAAACGGAGGTGCTTGCCTCTTTGTCAAACAAAAATGGCGCCGTTATCGCCGTTGGCGGCGGTGCGGTTCTGAGGCAGGAGAATAGGACGTATATAAAGCAAAACGGCATAGCCGTATTTATTAAAAGAGATATTTCAAGCCTTGCAACAGACGGCAGACCTCTTTCAAAGAATCTTGATGAAATGTATAAGGTAAGACTGCCGATATACGAGAAAATGAGCGATATTGATCTTTCGCTTTGCTCGAACGATCCGAACGAAAACGCAAGACGTCTTTGCGAGCTTATTTATTGAAAATATAAAGTATAAAAAATAAAGGGAGGGGGAGCATGCAGAGCAAAGAGGAGCTTTTGAAGAAATATTTCGGCCACAGTCAGTTCAGGCAGGGGCAAAGCGTTCTTATTGACAGTATTCTTGACGGTAAGGACGTTATCGGAATAATGCCGACGGGCGCAGGCAAATCCGTATGCTATCAGATCCCTGCTTTGATGTCGGACGGGGTAACGCTCGTGATCTCGCCGCTCATATCGCTTATGAACGATCAGGTTCGGGCTCTTGTAAATTCGGGAATACGTGCCGCGTACATAAACAGCTCTCTTTCGTACAATCAGTATATAAAGGCACTGACGAACGCATCGCACGGGCTTTATAAAATAATATACGTTGCGCCCGAACGGCTTGAAGCGCCTGAATTCAGGGCAGCATGCGCTGAAATGAACGTGACGCTCGTTGCGGTTGATGAGGCGCACTGCGTTTCTCAATGGGGGCAGGATTTCCGACCGTCGTATCTTATGATCGACGATTTTATACGCAGTCTTCCGCAAAGACCTACGGTAAGCGCTTTCACCGCAACGGCGACCGGCGAGGTCAAGGAGGATATCAAGCATCTTCTGGGGCTTATAGATCCCGTTTCCGTAACGACGGGCTTTGACAGACCGAATTTATTTTTCAGCGTTCTTACGCCCAAAAAGCGTGACGATGCGCTTTTACAGCTCGTTGGAAAAAGGCGTGAGGACACGGGCATAATCTACTGTTCAACGAGAAAAAACACCGAAAAGGTGTGCGAGCTTCTGTGCCGTAACGGATATTCTGCAACGCGGTATCACGCAGGGCTTTCCGACGGTGAGCGAACGGCAAATCAAAACGATTTCATATACGACAGAAAGAAAATAATGGTCGCAACGAACGCATTCGGTATGGGTATAGATAAGCCCGACGTTTCTTACGTCATACATTATAATATGCCGAAGAATATCGAAAGCTATTATCAGGAGGCGGGCAGAGCAGGCAGGGACGGACGGCAGGCAGAGTGTATCCTGCTTTATAACGGCTCTGATATTTTTACGAATAAGTTTCTGATAGAAAACAGCGAAAACGGCTTTGAGGGAGAGGAAAGGGAAAATATCCGCCGACGTGAATTGTCACGTCTGAATGATATGATAGATTATTGCACGGAGGGAAAATGCCTCAGAAGCAGTATTTTGCGGTATTTCGGCGAGGAGTGCGAGGATAAATGCACCTTTTGCGGAAATTGCGTTAAAAAGGCTATACAGCAGACAGAGGAGGAAAGCGTTGATATTACCGAATACGCGGTGCAGATACTTTCTTGTGTTGCCTCTACGTCGCAAAGGTACGGCGCATCGCTCATAATATCAATACTGAGGGGCGAAAAGAGCGAAAGGATAATGACGTTTGAGCTGAATAAAACTCCCTCGTACGGCAGGCTTGATTTTTTGACCGAAAGAAGTATAAAGGCGTATATAGATCATATGGTGAAGTCAGGATTGCTTGAAAGAAGTGAAGGGCAGTATCCTATATTGCGTCTTACACAGCTTTCGCAAGGGGTGATATTCAACGGTGAAAGGGTGCTTGTACCGAAAAAGCTGATGCCGGGCGTAGATGGGGCAAAGGATATGCAAAGATCTCATGATATTGACAAGGAACTGCTGTTCTGTCTTAAAAAGCTGCGTACGGCGATAGCGCTTGATGAAAAAATACCTGCTTATATGATATTCAGCGATGCATCGCTTGAGGATATGTGCAGGCGTCTGCCGATGAGAGAGGAAGAATTTTTGACAGTAACGGGTGTCGGAGAGATGAAAAAAGAAAAATACGGCGAGGAATTTATGTCTATTATACGCTCGTACGTGCAAAACGGCGGAGTTTTTTGAATTGATGATAAGCTGAAAACCGCAGAGGAAAGCCACTTTTTCGATTTAACGCTGATTTTGATCAAAAAAATCTGAAAAAAATCAAAAAAAATTCGAAAAAGGGGTTGACAAATCGGAATTTATGTGGTATATTAATTAAGCCGTGCAGCGAGAGGCACTCGCACAGCAAGCGGCGTGGGAGCATAGCTCAGCTGGGAGAGCATCTGCCTTACAAGCAGAGGGTCATAGGTTCGAGCCCTATTGTTCCCACCACATTCGGCCCGGTAGTTCAGTTGGTTAGAACGCTAGCCTGTCACGCTAGAGGTCAGGGGTTCGAGTCCCCTTCGGGTCGCCAACACCTGCCTCTGTAGCTCAGTCGGTAGAG